>JBFWYS010000240.1:0-5962 GCA_050186175.1 Pseudobdellovibrionaceae bacterium | reverse complement strand
CACTGATATCTAATTTTACCAAGTTTGGCATTGTGTGAGAGTTTATAAACCTTGCAGTAGAAAAAAGGTTTCGGCGGAGTGAAAGTTCTTTCAATTTCGGAAAGGTGCCTTCTTTGGAATCAAAGTGGCTCAAGCCTGACTCCTCAACGATTAACTTCTCCAAGTGACGTAGGTCTTCGATTAGCAAAAACGAGAGAGAGCGAGCTTTGGTAATTTCGAGTCGCTTCAATCTAAAAAGATTTGAAATCTCTCGCATATAAGTGACCTTACTTTCTCTTAAAATCAAACTCTCAAGACGTGGTACTTCTTTTAAACCGATTAGAGCTTCTTGAGCTGAAAAATCATTTCCAGAAAGATCTAAGTGCATGAGGTACATTGACCCTGGAATCGTCTTTAAGAAATCAACATTCTTAAGACCTGAATTCTGAATCACGACTGAATACGTGTCCAAATTCAACTTCAAGAGCTCGACATTCATGATTTCAACATTTTTTAGAACTAAAGAACGAGTAAATGAAATGCCGATATCCTCAGCACCAACTTTAACACCTTCTAACTGTAGATGAGCACGCCCCACCCGGTCTAAACCTTCGATTTCCAGCTTTCCGCGGTTACCATTTGAATCTGTAAATCCAAACGCCTCGATCGCAAGAGAATAAAAAGTTCGACCATTGAGGTCACCGACAAAAAACCGCGGCGCTCCACTCGATTCAATTGAAATTCGCAAGTTACGCAATGTTTGCGGCAAGTGCTTCAGTGGATACTCGGCGTTTACTGTCACGGCCAAAGTTTCAAGTGGCATTTGCTCAAGAGGTGATAAGTCCACCTCCGCTCTTAAAAGATCTAACGATTTAACCTTGGTTTGCAAAAGTGGCGTCAGGTCTTGGATCTTTTGTGATTCCAACGAAAGCGTTTTTAGCTTCTGCAAATGAACAAAAGGCGTCAGGTCTGAAACTCGATAATAATGAAATGTGCTTCCGGGCAGATTTAGTTCCTCAACCGTCATCGCTTTTGCCGCGGCTTCTGCGCAATCCACTTTGTCGACACCGAATGGACCCGTTAGTTCACGAACAATTACATCTGTCGCCCGAGCGATAGCTGTTTGTTCCTTGCGCTTTTCGCAAAGTTCCTGAAACTCTCTTTGTCCTGCCAATGCTGCCGAAGACAATCCACTGAGCAGAGACGCACCTACTAGCATTTTTTGAAAATGTGTTTTCATTTTTCGTTCCCCTATTCTTGAGACACAAACTAGGACATTTTATCCATAAAATAAAATGAGAGTTTCTCATCATCATCATAGGCAATTCCTATATAAAGAAGTGCCAAAAAGCAGCTCCTGTTTAAAGAATAACGGACCAGAAACTCGTTTTATGAGATTTGACTGGTTCAAATCGAATTAAACCTATTACGAGGCGCCTTTCACTGTCTCATTCTCGCACACTATTTGAACTTGTTTCCTTAGAACCAACTTTTTTAGGATTTGTAGGAGAAGAAACTTGCATCACAATTCTTTTTTAAATTTAAAAAAGACCCTAATCATTGTGACAGGGCTCACAGTTTCTTTTCCAGCTTTTTCGAAGAACTCTTGGAATTGGGGACTCTCTTCGAATCAAGAAATCTCTGAATCGACACAGTCACAAACCATGAGTTTTAGTGGTCAAGGAACTTTGAATTACAATCTCACTGAATATTTCGACCTAGCAGCTCAGGGCGGCATTTATATGCAAACTGGAAGTCGTCATTCGACGGTAGATCCTGAACGCTCCGGCAACGGGTTTAATTTTAGTTACGCTCAATTCAATCTGCGTCCTTTTTCGTTTTTAGAGTTTTCTGCAGGAGCTTTGAATCAAGAGATGCACTCGAATTCTCTTTTAATTTCTCCTCGTGCGTTCCCAGCGGGGCAAGTTTCTTTGTTAAGTCCACAACAGAATGAGGATTTAACTTTAAGAGCTTATTATCAAAGTGCGGTTCCAACTTCTGCACAATTCGATTCAGAAACATCCGATCGAGAACCTCTTCCGAGCCTTCATGTTGGTGGCATTAAAACCAAGTTTCAAAACGGATCCTCTTTTGATCCAGATTTAATAGTATCTACTACGGTTGGAAGATGGAAGTTTATGGATCTCCCCACGAAAGTAGCTGCCGACAGCGTAGCGCTCGGAAATACAGTCCTGCAATCGACACCAGGTTTGGCGAAATTTGCTTATCAGTTTGAAGGCCTGACAGCTTCTTTCGATACGCAATTTCGAATTTACCGAAACCTAAAAGGCTTTTTTGGAATTCGCGGCCACCGAAATGAAAAGGCCCCGACTGGAGCGAATGAAGGCCGCACAGCTTCAGCGGGCATTCAATACACAACAATCAAACAAGTCACGCTTCGTCCTGAGTATACTATTTTTCAGAATCAAAGTGATTCGAGTCCTGGATATTACAATTCCTCCTACATGGGAAACAACAATAAAAAAGGTGAGATTTTTGGATTGAGACTCGATTTCAAAAAATCAGATTTTGCACTTTTTAGTGAATACGCCAAACTCAAAGAAATTTTTAATAATCCGGCACAAGAAGAAAGCCAATCGTTGATGTTCTACCTGGAGATTCGCAATGCAAGCATTTAATACGCGGTTACAACTAATGTCTTCTGTTTGCACTCTCATAGCGGGAATCTTGATTGGATGCTCTCCTACACCAAAGCAAGTCTCTGTTGCCAATCAAATTAAAAGCACATTTATTGTTTCAAATATTTCAGTTCCGAGCACAACCACCATCCTTTCTAAAGAATGGAATTTACCGGAAGCCCGTGCCTATAATTTCAGTGTTTGTGTGGAGGACCTGGCCCGAAAAAGAGCAATAGTTAACTCATCCTTTGAAATCAAGAGTGGACAGGATATTCAAAAGGTTAAGTCAGATCCAAAGGGTTGCTTAAACTGGACGGAAAATATCGCTTTCGACTTTTTCTCAGAACCAACATGGGTCAAAGTTACAAGAACAATTCGGGCATCTGATCAGAACACTCATAAAGGAGAACTTAAGGTTGAGATGGCTTTAAATCCATGGTCCGGTCTTTTAGGAAATGAAGAGGCCTTCGCCGACCTCAGACGTGAAAAGGTCACTCCGCTATCTGCAGACGAAAAAGGCTTCTCATCCCGTAAGATAGGAACCCGGGTTTCACTCTATGTTGATTCAGCTCAATTTTTGATCGAAGAAGACTCGAGTCACAGTGGAACGAGTATCCACTATCAACTCTCTTTTGTTCCCAAGCTCAGACTAAAAGACATGAAGGGAAACGAAATTCTTTATGTGCTTAATGCGGGCGAGTTTAAAGTCACCCCCCTCTTTATTCATCAGCAGATGGATGGCAAGAAAATGGCGCTAAACTCCCCTGAAAGTTCCATAGTTAAGATCAACGCGAATCAAATTATTTACGCAGCCTCAGCAAGAATGTTGTCCACCCCTAAAAATGGAAATCTTCTGTTCGCCATTCTTCTTACCCCAGCGCTAAAACATCCGGCGATCGACTCTTTTAAGGGTCTTTACAAAGGACCAAACGCAAGTCGCCTGATCTCAACTCACAACGTGACTTTGTCTCAGGAAAACCTGGACGCCGACTTCTCTATTGCTAAAGTCATTGAACCGACAAAATCTCAAAGTGATTCTGATCCAATAAAACACTCTGGAAAAAAAAATGAGACTCCGACGAACGACAAATCAAAGTCGTCTGGATTTATCGCTAGCACTATTGAGGGCCGTATTTATGGCGCTTTTGAAAATGAAACCAATGTTCAAAGAACGATTCCAATAGAAATGGGAACCTGCCTCACAAGTTCCCAATCGTCAGCTCCACTTGTTGATGAAGACTTCTCGGTCGAAGTTGTTTCAGATATAAATTCGACTCCGTCTCTTACAATCGATTCTACCCAGTTTCCTCGACCTAGTCTTGAAAAAGGCTGTATTGTGTTTACGGGCAAAGTGACTCATTCCATTTATCACAAAGAACATTTTGCCGAGTTCAAAGTTAGTATTGTTAGAAACTCAACCCAGCAGTCTGTCGAGAGACGCGTTTATATCAATCCTTGGAGTACTGGTTCAAATCTTCTCCGCGACGATACCCAGTACGCCACCGCTCCTAAAATTTCGGAAATTGATTCCAACAATCCACTGGCAAGACAATCAGGCCTTATGTTCCGTGCAGTTTTTGGATCTCTCATCGAAGTATTTTACAAACTCGATGACAATCTCCAATTACAATTGGGTCGACGCTACAATATTCAACTCAGTCCAGAGGTCACGCGATACGACTCATCAACAGAAGCTAAGGAGCCAAATAAAATTTTGCGGACAGGCTATTATCTTCTTTCGGTCGCCCAGGTCAGAAACGGGTTTGAAGATAAGACTCGATCAGGAGAATACATTCATTCATGGCAAAAAGTGGTTCTCAATGAGGCCGGAAACTTAACGGCCGAGATCGAGTTCACAATGCGCGACCTAGCTCAACAAGGCTCCAGAAACATGATCTTATTCCAACTTTTGCCGGTTAAAGAGGAAAAACTCAAGTTCGACATGGATAAAAAACTGGTCACACCTCTTTCAGACATCGAGATTGTAGAAGACAGCGGTCTTAAGGAAAAAATATTTGTCTCCTACCTCTCTCCACTTGAATCGGGAGTCTTCGAGCGAGTTAGTGGAGAATTTAACAGTGAAACTCAAAAGATAGCTATTAAAGGACGTTTAAAAGACTGGATTCAAAGCGAAGAGGAAAAATTAAAGGCAAAACCGCCAGAGTTGACTCTCACACCAAAAGAATTCGCTGAAAACTTGAATCTTAAATTATTGTCTTCTGGAGGCGCGGAAAGTTTAAAAGATTTTGATGAAGTTGAACTAACAAAATTTGAACGGGCCGCTCTTTTTGAATGTTCCGGCGAAAGCTCAGTCGAAAACTGCCTAAAGGAAAAAAATCTCAACATTAAAACCGTCAATCAAAAGCTCTGCCTTTTGTACGTGAATCAAATTGAAAAGGCCAACCTGATCCGTATGAAAGGTGGCAAAATGATGGCACATCCTTTAGCCTTTGCGGTTGAGTGCCGTGCCAATCCTTTCTCTCTTGTAAAGGTTGACTCAAAAATCCACGCTTACAAGATCGATCAACATAAGTTCGTAAAAGGAATCAGTCGATCTTTTAATGTGGGCTCAGATGCCATACTCTCAGAAAGCATCAGTCAATCAACGAGTAGGAATAAAGCGATCGGTTCTTCGTTTGCAGTCATGGATATTATTGCTTCAGGCTTCACCCTTGCGACTGGGGGAACTGCAGGAGTTTTACTTACGGCCGCAAAACAATTGACTCCAGGACTGAGTGGTTCAATCTCCTTTTCGGAATCGAAGGCAAAAACTCGCTCTATTTCGATTGCGGCTTCTTCAGGGTCGTCCTTAGTCATCCAAGAAGCAGCTTTTGAAATCTCTCTTAAAGAATCACAGAAATGTTTAGCTATTTTCGTATCGGAAGCGGCCTCGAAGATCGCACATACAGACCTGGTATTCGATCAATTACATGGATATTATGTCTGCGACAAAAAATCCGCTCTGCCCCTTGTTGTGAATGAAAAGTATTATTTTGTCAGCCAAAGTTTACCGGCAGGATATCTTTTGCAAAATAACGATTTGAGAAATCGCCCGTGGATGCTTTCAGTGCGTGGAGAAAGAGATTTTAACCTTTTCTATTCTTTAGTACAAAACAGCCTTCGGGTCCGAAATGATCGAGGCGAACTTCAGAATCCAGTCGAAATTTTTGGACCTTCCTTTGACAAGATCAAGGACCTTTTGCCGGCACAAAGAGGAATTCTCACGCCTTCGCATGTCGGCCAATCCTCTTCTTCAAAGGAAGACCAAGAAATTTTCTTAGAAGAAACAACCGGATTTTTTGCACAGCCCTAACTACAAGCGATAAAATTTTTGTAGAGATCGG
>JBFWYS010000239.1:0-6004 GCA_050186175.1 Pseudobdellovibrionaceae bacterium | reverse complement strand
CACGTGGCGCTGGATTGAATTTCTAAGGAGAAAAAGTGGAAGCAAAAACTGCTGCACCATCGGAATTTGAGGAAAGAGTTGTTGCGATTAACCGTGTAACAAAAGTTGTTAAGGGTGGTCGTCGATTTTCATTCGCAGCTCTTGTGGTTGTTGGAAATAAAACAGGTGATGTTGGATTTGGATCAGGTAAAGCTGGCGAAGTTCCAGAGGCAATCGGTAAGGCAAGTCGGTCTGCCAAGAAAATGGTAAGACACGTAGACCTCAAAGATGGCAGAACTATTCCTCACGAAGTAATCGGAAAGTTTGGAGCTGCGAAAGTTGTTATGCGTCCAGCAGCTCCTGGTACTGGAGTTATCGCAGGTGGTGCGGTTCGTGCGGTGCTAGAGTCTGTTGGCGTTCGAGACATCCTCACAAAGTGTGTTGGAACTCGCAATCCACACAATGCCGTTCGCGCAACTTTGGATGGTTTGAAACAATTGAAATTAATGGAATAAAATTCCGGTCGTTTTTGGGGTGATTTATGTCTGAAAAAAAATTCCGTGTAACGTTGTTAAGATCTTTGATTGGTTGCACAGAAAAACAAAGAGAGACCATTCGCTGTTTAGGTCTGAAAAAACGTCATCATGAAGTGGTTGTTGCTGACCATCCGGCTGTTCGTGGTCAGTTGATGAAAGTTCAGCATTTAGTTGATGTGAAAGTGGAGAAATAATATGAGCCTATTGAGTCAACTTGCTCCTGCTGAAGGAGCTACGCACTATCAAAAAAGAATTGGCCGTGGACGTGGATCTGGTTTGGGACAAACTGCCGGCAAAGGTAATAAAGGACAGTTACAACGTTCAGGTGGTGTAAGCCGCCGTGGTTTCGAGGGTGGCCAAACTCCCTTGATGCGCCGCCTGCCAAAGTTTGGGTTCACCAACGTACCTTTCGCAAATAACTTTGCAATCGTAAATGTATCTCAGCTTGAGAAGTTTTCTGACAGCGTGTCGCCAGAATCTTTGTATGAAGCAGGAATGTTGAGAAAAACAGATAGACTCAAAGTCTTGGGTAGTGGAAAAATCACTAAAAAGTTAACTGTGAAAGCTCACAAATTTAGTGCTTCAGCAAAGGCTGCTATCGAAGCAGTTGGCGGTAAGGCGGAGGTTATTTCCTAGTGTCATCAGCAGTCGGAGCAGCGAAGAACTCAGAACTTAGCAAACGCATCTTGTTTACTCTCGCAATTCTGGCGATTTATCGCATTGGAGTGCATGTCCCAACACCAGGAGTTGACGGTGGAGCGGTTCAAGCTCTTTTCGCTCAACATAGTGGCGGGATATTTGGTCTCTTCAATACGTTTACGGGTGGCGCCTTAAATCAATTCTCCATCTTTGCCTTGGGAATTATGCCGTACATCTCGGCATCTATCATTTTTCAACTTTTAACTTCTGCGATTCCATTCTTGGAAGCTCTTAAAAAAGAAGGTGAGCACGGAAGAAAAAAGATTAGCCAATACACTCGTTATTCAACAATTCTTTTGGCAATTATTCAGGGATGGGGAATTTCGACTTGGTTGATGGGCCAGAACGCGAACGGTATGCCGATCGTGACATCAACTTGGGTGGGTCCACTTCCATTTCAATTGGTAACAATTGTAACTTTGACTGCAGGTACTTGCTTTATCATGTGGCTCGCCGAGCAAATTACGGAGCGTGGCATCGGTAACGGTACTTCTCTTATCATCTTCACAGGTATCGCAGCTTCAGTTCCGCAGGGAGCTCAGCAGTTGTGGGGTCTCGTCCAAAATGGTGAGATGAGCGCTATTCTTGCCTTGGGACTTTTGATTTTCATGGTTGCAATTGTTGCTGCTGTGGTTTTCATCGAAGTTGGTCAAAGAAGAATTCCAATTCAATATTCTCAAAGAGGCTCAGGACGTCAGGCTATGACAACTCCTTCAAGCCACTTGCCAATTAAATTAAATTTCTCAGGTGTTATTCCACCAATCTTTGCGAGTTCACTGTTGATGTTTCCGGCTACTATGGCTCAGTTCGTCCAAGTGGGGTGGCTTAGATCAATGCAGGACGCTTTATCTCCAAACGGTGTTTTGTATAACGTTCTTTTTGTATTGTTTATTGTGTTTTTCTCGTTCTTTTATACGGAGATCGTCTTCAATCCTAAGGAAGTCGCTGATAACTTGAAAAAGTACGGAGGTTTCATTCCTGGAATCCGCGCGGGAACCAGCACTTCCGAATATATTGAAAAAGTTCTGGAGAGAATTAACGTAGGTGGAGCGATCTATTTGAGTGTAGTTTGTATTTTGCCAGGTATTATGATGAGCCAAGCAAAAGTACCATTCTACTTCGGTGGAACTTCGCTTTTGATCCTCGTGGGTGTGGCTCTCGATACAACTCAACAAATTCAATCTCATCTTTTGACTCAAAAATATGAAGGCTTCTTAAAGGGCGGTAAAATCCGAAGCAGGAGGGTTCAATATTGAACATCGTCCTGTTTGGAGCTCCTGGGGCTGGTAAAGGTACCCAGTCGGGCCTTCTTGTTGAACGTTTAGGAATGCACCAGATTTCTACTGGCGATATTCTCAGATCAGCAATTAAAAATAAAACTTCTTTAGGTCTCCAAGCTCAATCTTTCATGGATAAGGGTGAGCTAGTTCCAGACAATGTTGTTATTGGGATGGTAGGTGAGGTTTTGAGTTCCATTCCAGGAAAATCGTTTATTTTGGATGGTTTTCCAAGAACTGTTGCCCAAGCGGAAGCTCTTGAAAAAATTTTAGCGGATCGAAAGCTCAATGTCGAAAAAGCTGTTTTCCTCGAGGTGCCACGCGATATCTTGATGAAGCGTTTAAGCGGTAGAAGAGTTTGCAAATCGTGCGGCGCAGTATTCCACGTGGATTCTAAGCCCACCGCTAAACCAGGTGTTTGCAACAATTGTGGTGGGGAAGTCATCCAAAGAGCGGATGACAGGGAAGAAGTAATTGGAACCCGTCTGCGTGCTTATGAAGAGAGCACGTTCCCTCTTAAAGACTACTTTAAGAAACAGGGTAAATACGAGGAAGTAAATGGCAACCTAGGATCTGAAGAGGTCTTAGGGGCTCTGAAGAAGATCATCCAGTAATCATTCAGCGGGTGCTGAATTTTTATTAAAATGAGAACTCTTTAGCTAGACTTGAAAAAAAAGAGATGTTACCTATTTGGGCCGCTTTTTTATTCTGTCGAAGATGGACGAATTATAGAGAGGCCCTTTTTTGGGTGTTTTTATGTCGTAGAAAATGGATTTTTGCGACAAGGCTGCTGACCAAAAGAGTGAACAAAAAAGGTGACTGAAATCGCTCTCAAAACGATAGCGATTATAAGGGTAGGACATATGAAAGTTAGACCGTCAGTTAAGAAAATTTGTAACAAATGTAAGATTGTAAAACGTAAGGGCGTTATTCGCGTAATTTGTGAAAACTCCAAACACAAGCAAAGGCAGGGTTAATCAATGGCACGTTTAGCAGGTGTCGACCTTCCGAGAAATAAAAGAGTTGAAGTAGCTTTGACTTATATTTTTGGCATCGGTCGTTCTCGTTCGCGTAAAATTTGTAAAGAGGCAGGTATCCCAGAAAGCTTGCGAACAGACAACATGACAGATGAGCAAGTTGCAAAAGTCCGATCAGTCATTGAATCAAGCTTCAAAGTTGAAGGTGATTTGAGAAGAGAAATTGGTTTGGCAATTAAGCGCTTGATGGATTTGAACTGTTACCGTGGAATTCGTCATAGAAAAGGACTTCCAACTCGTGGCCAGAGGACTCGTACCAATGCCCGGGTTAGAAAAGGTCCTCGTAAAACAATCGCGAATAAGAAAAAAGCAGTTTAATTCTGAAAGATTGAGAGTTGTAAATGAATACGCAGGCTCCAAATACAGCAGCTTCGGCTGCAGCTGGAAAAAAGCCAGTTAAGAAAAAAGTTAAAAGAAACGTTCCGCAGGGACAATGTTTTGTTCAAGCAGGTTTCGGAAATACAATTGTAACGATCACTGATCCCGCCGGAGGCACTCTTTGCTGGTCTTCTGCTGGAATGCTCGGCTTCAAAGGAAGTCGTAAGGGAACTCCGTTCGCAGCTCAAGTTGCTGCCGAAGACGCTGGTAAAAAGGCGATGGAAGCAGGAGTTAAAGCTGTTGAAGTTTTCCTTAAAGGCCCAGGCGCTGGTCGTGAACCAGCTGTGCGTGCATTGGCAGCTATGGGTATCAGAATTCTTTCATTGAAGGACGTAACGCCGATTCCGCACAACGGTTGCCGTCCTCCTAAGCGTCGTAGAATTTAAGGGGTGAGTTGTGAGTTGTATTAATGAAAGCGTTTGCAAATTGTGCCGCAGAGAAAATGCGAAGTTGTTCCTAAAGGGCGACCGTTGCTTTTCTGATAAATGTGCATTCGAGAGACGTCCATATCCTCCGGGACAACACGGACAATCTCGTTTGAAGTTTTCTGAGTTCGCATTGCAATTGCGCGAAAAACAAAAAACAAAAAGATATTATGGTGTAAGTGAACGTCAATTCCGTCGTTATTTCGTACTCGCTGAGCGATCTAAAGAAGTAACAGGAACTGCGTTTCTTAAAGTTCTTGAATCTCGTTTGGACAACGTTGTGTACACTCTAGGATTTGCAGCTTCTCGTAGAGAAGCTCGTCAAATGGTGAAACACAATCACATCCTTGTGAATGACACTCGAGTGAACATCCCAAGTTACCTTGTTAGAAAAGGTGATGTGATTGTTGTGAAAGAGGCATCTAGAACTCAAAACCGAGTTTTGGCTGCTATTCAGGGTGCTGCAAGAAGAACGATGCCTACATGGTTAGAGGCGGATCATGGTGCTTTCAAAGGGACTGTGATGGATATGCCGACACGTGATGAGGTTACGCTTCCTGTAGAAGAAAACATGGTTGTTGAGTATTTCTCTCGTTAATCGAGAGGAGAGGGTCATCGTATGCAAGAACATTATTATAAATCTTGGCGCGACATGATTAAGCCTAAGGGCTTTGAAGTTGAACGTGAAACTCTCACTGATGTGTACGGACGCTTTATCATCCGTCCACTTGAGCGTGGTTATGGCGTTACTCTTGGAAACTCTCTTCGTCGAATTCTTTTGAGTTCTATGATGGGTTCCGCGGTTTCTGCAGTGAAATTTGAAGGCGTCCTTCATGAATTCACTACGATTCCAGATGTTCTTGAAGATGTTTCTGATATCATCTTGAACATGAAAGAACTTCGTTTCCGTCAATACGATTCAGAGCCTAAAACTCTTCGTATTACTAAAAAAGGCCCGGGAAAAGTAACTGGTGCTGATATTCAAACGAGTGATCGCATTGAGATCTTAAATCCAGATCAACACATCTGCACTTTGGGTGATAATGCAAATTTCAACTGTGAGATCGTTGTTTCTTTTGGTCGTGGGTATATGCCTGCTGACGAAAGAAGAGCGGAACTTCCAATTGGATTTATCGGAGTGGATTCTCTTCATTCACCAATCCGCAAAATTAACTACAACGTGTCTGCAGCACGTGTAGGACAAAGAACAGACTATGATGCTTTGTCATTCGAAATCTGGACTGATGGATCTTTGAAACCCGAGGAGGCAGTTTCTTTGGGTGCGAAAATCTTGAAAGAGCAATTGCAGATCTTTTTAACTTTCGACGAGAGCCTTGAGCCTTCTGAAGAAGTAATCGAGATGAAGAACCCTACATTGAACGAAAACCTTTTCAGATCAGTTGATGATTTGGAGTTGTCAGTTCGAAGTGCAAACTGCTTGAAGAATGCCAATATTCGTTACATCGGTGAATTGGTTGTAAGATCAGAAGCCGAGATGTTAAAAACGAAAAATTTTGGTCGTAAGTCATTAAATGAAATCAAAGAAATTCTGTCTGAAATGGGCTTGGGCTTAGGAATGAAAATTGATGGATGGCCACCTCCGGGTTGGGATCCAAATGTTCCTCCGCAAAAGCGTGAGCAACAGTAATTTTGAATAGTGAACGCCTTCGGGT
>JBFWYS010000238.1:0-6014 GCA_050186175.1 Pseudobdellovibrionaceae bacterium | reverse complement strand
TTGTCAATAGAATCTTTTCAGACGGTCTATAAGATAAAAATGATGTCAGGAAAGCCTTCTAAACCGGTTTGTGGGTAGGGAAGAGGTCTTTGTGGGTAACATAAAGACCATTCGAACAATTGTTTCACCGGTTCACTTTGGGTCGTCGCGATTTGGAACGGAGACAAAATTTGAATCTCTTACCTTGCATTGACAGTTTTCACCCTCCCCAGCACGACTTTAAACGTAATGTCGTTGGCCTCGTCGTTGCAAAAGAACTGAGATGAAGAGAACTCAAACAAACACTCATGGAGAAGAATGTTATGAAAAAATATCTCAGTTCACTAATTATGGGCCTTTTGATCGCTTCGTCTGCATTCGCTGAAGAAAAGTCACCCGGAACTATCGTTACGACCCTCTGCTCAGGCAGTGTTGTGGTTGAAGGTAGTAAAGACCGTGTTATCTCTCTTTGCGAAGCCTATTCTGTTGGTGACAAACAATCTAAATATATACTCGTGATAAAAGAAGGTGAAACAGAAGTTTGGAAATATCAGCCCTCGATTAAAGCACAATTGGTAGGAACTGTTGGTATCGATGGAAAGATTAAAGAAGATGCTGACCGTAGCGAATACGGCACAGTCTTTGGAGATGTAAGCGGAAAAAAATTAACTCTAGCTTCTAAAGATAGAACTGTTATCGGACGCTGGATGGAAATACAATGACTACACAAGGTGAAAACTTCTATATAATAGAATAAACTCAACGTCTGCTGTCTAACTTTTTGACGCCCTCGAGAGCGGGGGCACATTCAGGTCGCGTCTCAATTCGGGAAACGCGGTAGCGGATGTATCCATCCAGCCTGTCTCATTCTGAGAAAATCAGATTAGTTTTGTAATTCGCGATCTCTCTTCACACTCATTAAAATTAAACCAGATGAAACAATAAACCTTCCTAAGGAGGATCTGTGGAGCCTTTTTACTTAAGAGACACGCGTGGGTTTTCTCTTACGTCCATGCTCGCGGGCGTCGCCATACTCGGTATTGTCGCTGTTGGTATCAATCAAATGATCATTGTCATGACTTCGCGATCACAGCAAAGTATCACTCGCAGTAATATTTCTTTGATGAGAGATGATTTTGTAGCCTTGATTGGAAATCAAGCTGTCTGGGATCAGACCAAATCCAAAAATCCTTCGATGCAGTGTTTGATTAATAAAAGCTGCACAAATGGAAGCGGCGGAAAATTTTCTATCTATGACTCATCGGGTGCAGTCGCCTATGATTCACTCAATCCAAGTGCTGGCTTTACTCTTGATGGCCGATCTTGCACTACCTATTCCGATTCTGGGAACGACGGGTGTCCGCTCCGTTTTGAGTTAAGTTGGACTGCGAGTTGTAATGATGGAGCAGCACCTGGCAGCTGCCGATATCCGACAGAGCTGGTCACAGTCGCTTTCAAGTTTTCTCCTCACTCAGCCCAAATGAAAAACTCATTGATTCTAAATCCGGCCAAATTTAGCATAGTGAATCAAGCTCGCCTTAATATGACAACATCAACGCCAGTTGTGGACTGTGCTTCTCAGGGAAAAATATTTATTGGCCAGGGAAATAGTTTTCAAGGATCGAATGCCGACTCCTTAGGTTGTGTGGCACTTGCCACATTTACCGGCCCGCGGGGAGCGGCGGGACCTCTGGGAGCGGCGGGTCCACAGGGACCTCCAGGGCCTGCCGGAGTTTGTCTATGATTATGAACAATAGGGGAAATATTAGCTGGGCCCTCGCTCTGGGTGCGGCTTCATTTATCTTGTTCACAGGAGTTATGCGGTATGTATTTACGGCAGATGCACAAGTCAACGAAATGATGATCAAGCGGTCGATTCTGAATTTGCGAAATAGTACATTGGCAACACTTGGTGATCAGGCTGCATGGGCCGCGACTATGCAGAGAAATCCAAACATGAATTGCCTGGTCCATCACACTTGTCGAGACGGCACAACAGTCCCAGGAAAAAAGCCAACTCTTACATTGAATTCAAAGTTCTCAACAGTAGATTTGGCGGGTCTAAAAAGACAAGTCGAGGCGAACCTCGGCCCCTCATCCAACACGCCCCCTGTTGTAAGCAAATTCAGTGACATTGCACTTTATAAATCCGACGGAACTCTTGTTTCCGATTCTCAGAATCCCTCCGCTGGTTTTCGATTTGACGGAACGGCCTGCACAGGTTTTACACCAAGCGGAAACGATCGTTGTCCTCTGCGCATGAATGTTCAGTGGAAACCGAGTTGCGAAAATGCAGTTCATCCCGGAAATTGTCAGAATCCGGAGGAGGTCGTGAGTCTCACTTTTGTCTATGCACCAAGGTCGGCTCAATATAAATTTCCGCTTAATCCCGCAAATTATAACTACACAAGCGAACGACTTTATCTTGGTACCAATGTTCCGCTCATGAGATGCGCGCAAGTTGATGCCGTCTATATTGGAAATTTCGGAGGAGGTGTGACGAGTCTGAATGGAATTTCGACGGATGCAGCGGGATGCGCACACTATGCGGCTTTGCAGGGGCCACCGGGTCCACAAGGCCCGATGGGTCCCGCAGCTTCAAGCGCACCGCCACCACCACCTCCGCCTCCCGGTCCAATTCTGATCTGGGTGAATTTTCTTGGATCTTGTCCAGCCGGAGTCACCTGTACGATGGGAGGTGGATGCAGTGGTGTGAATCCTGGAATCGTGGGTGGCTGTGGGCTCGTAGATGCAGTCACAATTTTTCCAAATTACCCTACAGATCCGGTTCAAGCGGCAGGTCTTGCAGCGCAAGTTAACCTTGGATATGCGGGCACCAATCCAGCGCCGCCTCCGCCGATGCATGCAGGTCCTCCTGGAAGTTGTCTGCCGCAGTATGCAGGCGCTTGTCTTGTGCCGGGAGAGGGGCCGCAATTTTGTAATGGATTGAACGCAGGAAACTGCGTTCCGCATTGAGTCTGATGGATTAAGGTTTCCGATTGGTTGTGGGTAGGGAAGAGGTCCTTGTGGGTAACATAAAGACCAGTTATCTGTTGTTTCGAGACATCTGGATATTTTCGAAAACCTTTTTATAGAGCATCACTCTATTTTTCATTTGTGAACGTGTGGATCAGAGGAAAACTCTTGAACACATAGCCGCACCATTATTCTGGTTCGCAATTTTCATATTGAGATTCTGTTGAGCCTTTTCTAAAAAATTAGGGTGTTTTACAAATAGCTCATTAAACGCAACTTCTAATTGTTCAAAAGAAGTCTTTGTATCTAAAACCAATCGTGTGAATTCAATAAATCTTGGATCAAGATTGACTTCAGCAAGTACTTTCAGATCTTCCGGTTTTCCTTCGATCAGATCAAGAACTCGAATCAATGCATCGTATTCAACTGCCGACGAGCCCCTCGCGGTTTTAGGATTTGTATCAAAGGCAGCCAATAGCGACCGTGCGGAGTAAAGCCTTAAAATTGCAAAAGGCTTAGACACCACATCGCAGCCAGCTTGAAATAAGAGGCTTTAAAATTTGAATCCATTCTAACTATCAGAGATTGCAAGATTGGAGCTATTTCGATCGCGCAACTAATGGTAATAACTTTTCGAGTTACAGGCCCCTCTCCTTTTAGCCAGATTTTATTTCCCTAGTCTTTTGGACTGGATAATTTTAAGATACAGAACTTATAATTGTGGAAGATGGCTTATGATCTGACATCTCACCTTCTTGTGTTTAAAAGGGGCTCTATGAAAATCAGTTTTTATATTTTACTTCTGCTTTCTTTTGTTGGTTGCTCTCATTTGCAAACAACCGAGACCTCTCCGCAAAGAAATCCATCTGGGGATGTGCCTCTTGCTCAATATTGCACAAAAGATTTGCGTAGCAAACTTCAAGGTGCGAATAAACACGATGCTATTTATTCATGCAAACAAGAAGACAGAATGTTTTTCTGCAACGAAGAAGACTACGTTTCTCTCACAAGGGCCATTCCGTATTCCCAATTGAACTGCGATGTCATGAGTGCGCGGCTTCATTTGAGCCAGAATGTTGGGAGCACGATTCCTGTTTTGAAGGTTATCCACACGGCCCAATTAGGGTATGCTCCCGAGATTGTGGCACCTGGAACGCTCGAAAATTTCAAGAGGATTGCAAACAGCTCGAATGCGCATTCCGTCGCTTTTCGGGACAATTTGATGAATTACCAAATTGGCGATATTATTGTCGGCACAGGCTATTATCTGCAGGACAATCTAAACACGATAACGGACAGTTTGACTTTGCCTGCTGATAAATTTGTGAACGCCAGCTCCACGCTCGGGGATGACAATGATTTTTTGAATCTGGCGTTTAATATCAAGAAACAGTTTCGACTCAAACGGTTTGGGGCAGGCAACGGATATGGTGAACACACCAAATCTATGTACGAATTCTTCGAGCAGAACAAGCAGGCAATTCAAGCCACTTTGTCAAAAAATAACATCAAGTATCTGCTTATCTCTTTCGATTCCGCAGAGCCGACAGCTATATTTTTTGAAAGAGAATTTGATCCCGGAGCCACTTTCTTAAATATTGACCTCCCCGCAAAGAAGATGAGCTGGCAAGATCTGGATAAAATGATGACCCGTATTTTAGTAAAAGGTGCGCTTCCAGAGAAAGATGCAAATTTTTTTGTGATTCAAGAAGACGGAAGTTATACTCCATGGAAAGTCCACTACTGAGATCTGATCTCTCGCCTGGGCTAAGGTCTTGGCTGTCCACACAGATATATTTCTTTGGTTTCATTTAGATTTTGACAAAAGTATTTCAGATTTGATGAGCTTGTTCCATAACAAAGGAAGGCTCATGCGTTTTTTTATACTGGGTTTTACACTGACATTAGTTTCATCAATTGCATTCGCCTATCCCACAGTAGGTGATTCTATTGAACTGACGGGTGCGATGACGGCCATTGATTTTGACGGCTCAATGCCGATGTCACTGAGTTTCCGACTAGCGGAGTTCGATCCATCTACCAAATATTTTAGGCGCATTGCTTCTCTAATAGTTGGAGAAGGATCTCACGTTGAAGACGAATGGATTGCAAAAAAAGAATTTATGACCAATGAAAAAGTGGCTGAGCTTCTCGCCAATTGTGTTCCTTACGGGGGCCGTTCTGAAGCTCTGGTGACGTCCGCAGGGACTTTTGAAACTTGCGTCTTCACAAAACAAGATTCTGACGGCATCATTAACACAACCTGGTATGGGGATGTTCCGTTTGGAATGATCAAGCTTCGACAGAAGTATCCGACCTACACCGTCGATTTAGAAGTGTCGGAATTTAGGCACGGTCAGTAAACTCCACAAGCGTTGGTCAAATTTTAGAATTCGAGAGAGTGATTGCCCCCTTTTGGGAAAAACCAGAGTTTTCCACATTTCACCCACTAAAATTAGAAAGATTCCAGCTTTTTTGTGACAGAATTACTATCCGGTCTCTAGTTGACTGAACATGCCAGTCTCGCAATCGACTTCCGGCCCATAATTCTTAATAGGGCGGATCAGATCACAGCTTCCCCTCGTGTTAAGAACGGCAGCGCTTGGGCCATTGATGGGAAAGGGAATGCGAGTCCTGATACGTGGATTCTGCTCAAAGATGTTTCGAATCCAAATAAAGTCATTCGAATCGACGGAGTCTCTTCTGTATTGTCCTCAGATAAACCTGTACTACAAGCTTCAAAGACCCTGCCCGGCTGCACCTGAACATATCAAAAATTTTGTTCGCACTTTCTGCGAGGACTAACTGGCGCGGAGAGATGAACCGAGTTGCAAGGGGGCGACAGTTTTAAAAATGGGGTCTAGTGGTCTATATTAGTGTACGGTATAGAGTTTTGTAGGCATTTGAATTAATTAGATAAAGTGTGTCATTACGCTTCTGATTTGTACACAAATGTATACATAAAATGTGTACGTCGAGTAGACATCGGCTTTCAAAGTCGTTAGTTTTTATTTTGTAAACCGATAGAAAGCTAACAATTTTTTCGAAAGGAAATTACC
>JBFWYS010000237.1:0-6015 GCA_050186175.1 Pseudobdellovibrionaceae bacterium | reverse complement strand
CTGGCTGGATCGGCATGGGTGAAAAAGTAAACGCCCCAGAAAAGCCACAGCCGGATCTTTACGCGACAATGGATCACGCGAGTATGGACCACTCAAAAATGGATCACGGCTCAATACCAATGAATCATTCAAAAATGAATCACACTTTAGATGCTCCGGTGGATCACTCAAAGATGGATCATTCAAAAATGAATCATGGTGCGGTTGATGCGAATCTAAAAGGCACCTCGGTTGAAACTCTCACTGTTGATGATATTCAGGCTCCAGTCCCGACAACTTTGCCTAAGGAAGCCAAGCTCACAGAAATCAAACTCGTCCTTGGTGGCGATATGGAACGCTATGTTTGGCACATCAACGGTCAAGCGATTCATGAAGACCGAAATATTTTAATCAACGAAGGTGATGTTGTTCGCTTTACTTTTGAAAATGACACAATGATGCATCACCCGATGCACCTACATGGACATTTTTTTAGAGTTCTCAATCAATTTGGAGAAAGATCGCCACTCAAGCACACGGTCGATGTTCCTCCTCATGGAACAAGGACAATCGAGTTCTACGCCAATGAACCAGGCCAGTGGATGCTTCACTGTCATAATCTTTATCATATGAAAACAGGCATGGCTCGAGTGGTAAAATATATGAGCTTTACTCCTCCACCAGAGATCCAGGCCCATGAAAAGCATGATCCACACCTTCACGATCACATGTACTACACAGGCCTAGTTGAAGCCGCGACAAACCATGCCCAACTTTACTTTAAGGCCTCTCAAACTTGGAATGAATACGAAATTAGAGGCGAAGGACGAAACCTTTCGAACAATTCATTTAACACGGATGAAAAATGGGAGTTTGAAGGCGATGCACTTTATAGAAGATGGTTTAACAACTTCTTTAACGTTATTGCTGGCGGAACAGCGTTCGACAAGAAAACCTACGGAATGGTGGGTGTCGGATATTTACTTCCAATGTTGGTTGAAACACAAACGTTTGTAAATCACGAAGGAAAATTCAGACTTGATTTAGAAAAACGCTTTCAGTGGACAAAAACAATTTTTACGGATGCTGAATTTACTTGGAGACCCAACTGGGAAGAAGGTCATGAAAATGAATTTGAAATCTCGTTGATGTACGGCCCGCAATGGAATTGGGCGGCAGGGCTGATGTTTACAAACGAAAGCACGGGTGTGGGTCTTCAGGTAAAATTTTAAGGTCTTTATTTCAGAACTTGGCTCCCAATATCTCGACGATCCATGGCGATAATAAAATTTGTTTTGACCGATCACACGGGTGCTTGATTTATAGTTTCACTGGGGGGGGAGGTGTTTATGTCTAGGGTGCTTCAAGTTCTATTTTTCATTTTTTTAATTCCACAAAATAGCTTTTCGAAAGCCCAGACATTCGCCATCATCGGCGATGCCGGCCGCTGGAATAAGAGTTCTTTAGCTGTTCGAAATTCAATTTTAGCGGCGAAAGTTTCTGATCTTATTTTACCTGGAGACAATCATTACGACCCACCAAAGTCTTATGATGAAATCTGGGGACCTTGGAAAAGGAAGAAATTCAATTTTCGTCTGGTCGCTCTTGGAAATCATACTTTGGGTTATTTAGAAGAAATGAAATATTTTGAAATGCCTCAAGAATTTTTCTCAGTCGTTAAAAAAGACACTCGTTGGATCATTTTGAACTCAGACAACGAAGACCGCACCAGCGAGCAAATGAAGTGGTTGGAAGGGCAACTGCAAATTTCCACTGAAACCTTTGTTTTTATTATTTTGCATCATCCTCCTTATACTATTAGCAAGTTCCATTCTTGGAAAGAGAAGTCAAAATTTCAAATCCCATTTCGAGCACTTTTGTGGAAATACAGAACTCGAATTACAGCATTGATTGTAGGGCATGATCATATGGCGTCTCTGGTGAGCCTCAACGAGATTCCAATGATCGTCTCAGGGGCCGTCCAAGATCAAAGACCCGAAAAACCGATGTCCTATTCTGAGGATGACGTACAGGTTCAAAATTTATGGACATTTAAAAAAGATCCACATTGGGCAAGGCTCGATATTAATTCTGCAAAAACTCCGGAAGTTTGGCTAAATTTTGTAAACGCAGACCGAGACTCCGTGGCGTGTTCGGCTAGAATTTTTCCGAGGCCTATTCTTAGACGCTCGAACTGCAAAAGCACGGGCCTAAAATGGGGGCCGATCCAAAAGGGGCATTAATTGCTTTGCAGAATCTCGAATGGAGCTCAAGACTTCTTCGGTGTTGCCTCTTGGAGCCCTGAGATGATGATCGAAAGCTGGTCCTACCATTTTTTTAAGATCCTCTACTGAAGAGTTCGCAAGGCTTTTGACGAAGGCTTTTATCTCGTTGTCGGCCTTCCTAAGATCGGGAACATGCTGCGTGCGATCTGAAGGTGAATTTGGAAAAATGAAATCAAAGTTTTGAAGTTCATTGCAAACGCCAAATTGGCATCGAGTTGCATTTTTATTAAAGGTGTCTCCTAGGTCAAAAATAAAAACATTTCCTTTTGAAACGCCTAAGTTTTCGATATTCAAATCGATTTGTCTCAGAAGAACCCAAATGATCTTCCAATTTGCATAATGCCGAGGCCAATCTCCTTGCGATAAAACTGAATTCACTTGATGGGAGTAAGTTGGCGGAACACCGTAAATGGCCTTATGCCCCTCGAGCGGGGTTTCGATATCCTGACGTCCCTCCTGAAGGATTCCTCTTTTTGTTTGAATTTTTTTTCCTTCAACAATGAGATCCATCCCATTTTCAAGGTGCTCGGTCTTTGCGATGTATTTACCGACACCAAAGGCGTTCAAGAACTGAGAGGCTAGGACTGAGGCTCGATCATCATTAAAGGCCAGTTCAAAGGGGGAGTTACGGGGAGATTCTTCTTTATAGAAATCCCCATTCTCCAATTTGAAAATTCTTGATCCTGATTTTAACTTGATTGCTTTTGCAGACTGCAAATAGACCCAGGAACAGGGTTTGGCCTGCGCCCAAAGAGAGCTGCAGGAAATAATTAAAAGAGTTAAGAATCTGTTCATATAACGAATTTCGTTCTCCCAATAGCCGACTGTCTAACACTTAGACGCATTTATCCATTTAATGGATTCTCGAACGTCTTTTCTGGCGAGTCATTCCTGGGTAAAAGATACTTCAAGAGTCGGACCACTTTTGGAGGGCTGTATAATATCCGTAATAATCGCTTATCCTTGACAGTGATATGCGAACGAAGACGTTCAGTACACACTAAAGCGAAAGAATAATTTCCACATTAGCTCCAGTCACCGTGCCTTGAGAAGCGATGTTAGAAACTTCGATCTTTCCTTGGTGGGCTTCGCAAATAGTTTTCATGACCACTGAGCCTAAGCCGACAGAGAGGCGACCGCTTTGGTGATTTTCGAATTTCCGAGTTGCTCTTCGGGTGCCGAAGGCATTTAATGCTTCTTCAGAAAAACCGCCGCCATCGTCCTGGATGGCAATTCTTATAGAAGTTTTGTCCGCACTTTCAATTTTTAGGGTGACCTCCGATTTTGCGAATGAAAATGCGTTTTCAAGTGCATTTCTAAGGAGTCGTCTAATCAGATAAGGGTCACATCGAAGAGCAAATTCTCTTTGTTCAAGTTCGTGACGAATCGTAACCACTTTGCCCTGATTTCGGCTTCGCACAATAGAGTCGTCGGCCTCATCAAGAAGCAAGTCTACAACATTTACAAAGCTTGAATTTTTAGAAAATGTAGGCCCCTTAATTTGCGCAAGAAAGAGCAAATCCTCTACTAACCTTGCAAAATAGTCGACTTCTTTTAAGGCAAGCGTTGTGATTTCACTCTGAGTGGCCTCATCCAATTTTGTGCGCTTCGAATCTAATGTTTCAAGTAAACTTTTTAGCGACGCAATTGGAGTTCGTAGGTCATGGGCAAGTTCTTGCAGGAGTTGTGTCCGAGCCCGGTCTGTATCTTGAAGATCTATGACAAGATTCTCTATCTCATCAGGCATGAGAGATCATTACTTTCTCCAGTCTATATCCAAGCCCGTAAACGGAAGAAATTTTTATGTCTTTAATTCCGGCATTTTTAAATCGTGACCGAAGGTGACTGATGTGGGAGTCGATCGTGCGGTCAAAGATCTCGCCACTTTTATCAATACTCTCGAGGAGTGAGTCCCTTGTAACGATCGTATCGACCCTCTGTACAAGTTTTAGAAGGACATCGAATTCTCTGCGGTTTAGATCCACGGGTGAATCATGGTATTTTGCTACTCTTTGGTCAAGTAACAGAATGAGGTCCCCGTATTTGAGTTGATCTTCTCGAAGCACCGGCTTTCTTAGAACGGCTTTAATCCTTGCCATGAGTTCACGTTGACCGAAGGGTTTTTTCAGATAGTCGTTTGCACCGTTGTTGAGGCCTTGGACAACGGAGTCCTCATCTGTCAGGGCCGTGAGAATAATGATGGGGAGGCGAGAGCCGGCTTCGCGAATTTTAGTTAAGAAATCAAAACCACTTCCATCGGTCAGCCCAAGATCAAGAATTACGAGAGATAAATTTTCTTTCTCATTTTTTTCAAATGCGGCCTAAAGGGAGCTAGCCCAATGAACTTTGTAGCCTTCAGCCTGTAGATTCAGCTGCAGACCTCGCGCAAGAGCAGGATCATCTTCTACCAACAATACATCCATAAGTGGTCCTATCCTTACACTTTATGCTGTATTCGTATACACCCCCTGGACAAAGGTGGAGTTGGGTGGTTGGATTTAATGAGTGAAGAGCGAGACTCTTCCAAGGTCTTTCCACAATTGTTCATCATTTAATTTGTAATCTAAATCTATGCAAACACCCCCAAATGTCGTTGGTATTAGTGCTTCAGTTTCTCCGATGACATCCCCCTTCATTTTAGCCAGCCCTGAATTAAAAATTCAGCCAAGACGCGAATCAGTTTGGAGTCCACTTTTTGATTTTTGGACTCTCGGAGGATTAAGTATTCTCCTTTGGTTTGTGTGTCACATTGCGAATATTTTTAGGGGAGATGTACCGGCATTTGAGATGCGATTCATGCAGATGATGACCGTCTTTTCTCTTTTTTCGATCTTGTGCAATCATCCTCATTTCTTAGTGTCCTACAGGCTCGGATATGGGCAAGGATTTAAGTTTATCCTCAAAAATTGGTTTCCTCTGATTTTTGTTCCGTTAGCAATGGCTGGGTTGTACAGTCTTGCTTACTTTGAATTTCATTCTCCCATTGTTATTTCGCCCGCAATTGAAAGCATAAATAGTTTTTTGGCGGCATTGGGATTGATCTTTCATATTGGGGAGTCGACTCGTTTAGGCGCAGAAGTTGTCGGCCTTTCAATTTGGGCGATGTATTTTACAGTGGGGTGGCACTATTGCAAGCAGGTCTATGGTTGCATGATGGTTTATGCTTTCTATGATGGCTACACACTCACGCTGCTGCAAAAAAGAATCATCAAGTCCAGTGTTGTGTTCGTGGCCGTATATCAATTTATTTATATGGCCAGTATCTTAGACGCAGGTTCTGTTGGCGGGACTGTCCAAGATTTTCGATTCCAGGGTTTTTATATGTCGGCTTTGGGTATACCCAATGGTTTCATGCAAGTAACAACACTAGCGATGATCATTTCTGGAGTTCTCACTTTAGGAGTCTTCGCATTTAACTACAAAAAATTGGGTAAGTGGCCTTCAGTGAACTTTCTTGTTCCGTGGGTGGCCTTTTATATCTGGTGGGTGCCATTTAGAAATCTACCAGAGTTCTACATGCTTATGGTTCCGTTTTTTCATTCGCTTCAGTATTTGCCTTTTGCGTTTCGAGTCGAAAGCGAAAAAATAAAAAAGAACAAATGGTTTAATTTGCAAACTTCGTTGCGAATCCTGCTTCTGCTTGCGATCGGATTTTAATTTTTTGAATTTATTCCGTCGATGTTAGACAAGGGACTCAATACCGAAGGATTTCAAACCGCATGGTTTTTTTCAACGGTATTTGCGGTCTTTC
>JBFWYS010000236.1:0-6033 GCA_050186175.1 Pseudobdellovibrionaceae bacterium | reverse complement strand
GTTCAAAATGTTTTTTGTTTTGGTTCTTCAGTTTCAACAAATCATACTTTGGACATACAAATCGAAGGCGCCGGCTTTTTTCAATTACAGAGTCCAGACGGGCAAGTGGTTTACACTCGTGACGGTGCCTTCAAGCGAGATGGAAATGGCAAAGTCGTTGATAAAAATGGATACGCACTGGTTCCAGAAATTGTAATTCCCGCAGACGCTAAAGGAATCGAGATTTCTCCGGATGGCACTGTGCAAATAACCTCGGGGGCGACAGATGTCCCACAGACAATTGCTAATATTGAACTTGCCAATTTTGTAAATCCAGCGGGACTCAAGGCCCTTGGTAAAAACGTGTTCTCGCAAACGGGCTCCAGTGGAGCGCCTGTTTTAGGTCGTCCTGGCATTCAAAACTTGGGTGCCTTGGCCCAGGGACAGTTGGAGTCAAGTAATGTGAATATCGTCGATGAGATGGTGAATATGATCACTGCCCAACGAGCCTACGAAACAAATTCGAAAGTTATTCAAGCCTCCGACCAAATGCTTCAGACGATTAATAATTTGAGGTAGACTGTGATCCGTTTTTTGACTGCTTTATTTGTTCTTGTTAGTTACTTCGGCGCGCGAGCTGAAACTGAAATTCGTATTCGCTCGGAGGTTACTATTGAAGGCAACCAACCGGTTCGGTACGGAGATCTCATCGACAGTCGGGGTCTTTCGGTCGACGAAGCGATCAAGAATTTGGTGGCTTTCGAAGTATTTGAAGGCGAACAAGAAGCTTTCTCAAGTTCAGAGGTTTCTCAGGCTCTGAGCCGAAACGGCGATCTTAAAAAGGTACTTGCAAATTCAAGCCTGCATATTCCACAGACCGTTCTTGTAAAGAAAAATAAAACGACAACGATTCCGACTGCGGCACAGATCGAAAAGCAAATTCGTGAGGCCATCTTAAAAAACTGTGAGGACTGCGAAGTCACCGTGCAAAACCTCACAATTCCGAAGATCCAGTCGCGGAGGTTGACAGAGGTCAAAATTCAATATGGATCGACGAATTTAATTGGATCCTTTACTTTGCCCCTGCGTTTTTCTGAGGAGGGAAAAGTAAAAACAGTTTGGATCACCGGTCAGACAATTCTCAAAATGAAGGCTCGGGTCGCAAAACGATTCGTCAATCAGGGCGATAAGATAGGTGCCGAAGATTTCAGGACCGAGTATGTCGATATGACTTTTGCCCGCGACGCCATTGCAACAGAGAAAGCAATTCTCGGAGCGACGGCGTCCAGATCGATTGCCAATGGCAAAGCAATTTTGGCTTCTGATCTCAAAAAAGAACCAGCCGTACAAAGAGGACAAGTCATTACGGTGATGGCTGGTAACAATGATTTCCAAATCACGTCACAAGGAATTTCAGAACAGAATGGTTTTTTGGGAGATGTAATTCGTTTCAAAAATTTAGAAGGTCAAAAGGTTTTGTCAGGAACAGTGATCGAAAGAGGAATAGTGAGGATTGAATGACATGTCGGCTTTTTCGTTTTGCATTTGCTCTTTTAATATATACATCAACTCTTATCACATTAAGCGGTTGTACGTCTTTAGGACAAAAATTTAAGACGTGGATTTCGGATGATGAAGAACAGCAGGTTGTTGTTGAAGAAGACGTTCCAAAATATTCTGAGAATCCAAATTTTGGAAATGTCAGTTCACGAGAATACAAGAGGATGACTCGCGACCAAATGGAGAAAGAAGCAGAGTTACATGCTTCTGCCGGTTCCCTGTGGCAAATGGAAGGGCAAGCGGCGTATCTCTTCGCTCAAAATAAATCACGTCGTGATGGCGACCTTCTCAGTGTGAAAGTAGATGGAACTGCTCATCATCAGGTGTCCACAAAAGTGGATGTCATCAAAAAACTTCTCAAGCGAATTGAAGAACAAGAAGTTGCCGCCGCTCGTGGCTTGGCCTCGGTGGCGGAAAAGGCAAATCCAACGGGTCAACAACCTGAAGGTGCGCCAGTTGCTCCGGCTCCCGTAGTGGCAGCACCTAAAGAGGTAAAGGAGGAACCATTTTCGATGAGTTCCGTGCCAACTCGAATTGTCGAGAGACTTGCCGATGGAAATTTTAGAGTTCGGGGAAGTCAACCTTTTATGATCGGTAAAAGAGAATACAAAGTGATCGTGACGGGGATTATTCGTCCCGAAGACTTTAGTGATGATGGTGTCAGCTCAGATAAATTATTAGACCCACAATTTGATGTGGTGAGTATTCGTAGAAAAGAGACATTATGAGAATTGCTTTCTTTATTTTATTGCTCTTATTTTGGGATCTAACTTTAACTCACGCGCAGACGGCTCGTTTAAAAGATATCGCAAGCATTCGTGGAGTGCGAGAAAATCAATTGATTGGATACGGTATCGTCGTGGGTCTCAAAGGCACGGGTGATGGAAAAAGCGATTTCACCAATAAATCCATCTTGAGAATGTTGGATAAATTGGGAATGAAAGTTGAAAGTCCCGATGTGGCCAGTGCCAATGTGGCTGCGGTTATCGTAACCGCAACCCTGCCGCCCTTTGCAAAGGCCGGAAACCCAATTGATATTACGGTCAACTCAATTGGAACTGCGTCGAGCCTTGTTGGAGGAACTCTTTTGCAAACTCCTTTGCGTGCGGCAAATGAACAGGTTTTTGCAGTCGCACAAGGAGCTCTCGTGATTGGTGGTGATTCAAAAACAGCTCATACAACCGTCGGAAGAATTCCAAATGGTGCGATGATTGAACGTGATGTGGCCTTTGATTTTGGAACTAGAAAAATGTTCCGCATGACTTTGCATAATCCCGATTTTACAACGGCCGCGAGAGCTGCAATGACAATCAATCGCGAGTTAGGTGGAACTTACGCTTCCGCGAAAGACGCAGGAACCTTGGATATTATTGTTCCATTTACCTACGAAGGAAAAGGTGTCGAGCTTTTAGCAACAATCGAGTCCATTCAAATTAACCCAGATAGCAAAGCACGTGTCGTAATTAATGAGAAGACAGGAACGGTCATTATTGGTGAAAAAGTCCGGGTTTCAAAAGTGGCGATCAGTCATGGTTCTCTCTCGGTAAAGGTGGGTGCGTCTGGCAGTCCGGCTCCGCAAGGACGAGGGCTTGCGTCCGAAGGGTCGTTCCCGGTCGGCGCAGGGAAATTGGCTGCTGCACCAGTAAATACGGGGAACGTGGCTTTGATCGAGTCAGGAGCCAATGTGGGAGAGCTTGTCCAGTCGTTGAACAAACTGGGGGTCACTCCAAAAGACCTGATAACAATACTTCAGTCGATAAAGGCGGCTGGGGCTTTGAACGGGGAATTGGAAATCCTATGAGATTTCTATTTCGAAGTACGCAAAAAAAATATAGAATTAAATTGTATGACCAAAATTTTTTTAGGTTTTTTGCTTTAGACACATGGATGTGTTTAAAGCGCGGGGAGGGTGAGTTAGGGATCGAGAACCAAGGACGGTCAAGAGCAATCTGTTTACAGCAGGAAACAGGAGCAATAGGTCAGCACGCACCATGGATTGGTGACGGGCCGAAAGCTAAGAGTCAAGTGCAGGATGCACGAAGAGCTCTGACTCAACTCCCCATTTTTTTGTCGACAATAGCGAATCAATTTCTACGGCGGATGCTCGCCGGAGGCTCGCAATGTCGATTCCAATAAATGGCGGTTCCAAGAGTTTGCGCCCACAGATGCCTACTCCACAAGAGTTGGATGGGAAACTCCGAGAGGCCGCCAAGGCCCAAGAAAAACTTTTTCTTCAGCAAATGATGAAGGCCATGCGCGGGACTGTTCAAGAATCTGAATTCATGAAAAAGTCTTCCGCCGAAAAAATTTTCCAAGAACAACTGGATGGCGAATATCTCGAAAAATGGAGCGATCATGGTGGAGTCGGGTTTGCCGATATTATTTACAATAATTTAATCGAAAAATATGGTCCTCAACTTGGAATCAAACCACCTGTTCAGCGGTTGCTGGGGCCGATTCCGTTAGAACAAGAAAAACAGTTTAAAATGCCAAAAGCTGCAACGACGGAAAATTCTATTCAATGGCATTTCAATCGTGTGGAAAATCCCGTGGATTCAGCCCAGAAACTGGCTGTGGGTCTACAGGTGCCCTGGGACGGAAAATACCTCGGATCTTTTCGGCTCGACTCAGGTCTAAATGTGATGGAATTTCAACATTCAATAGGCCTTAAAAGTCAGATGATTTTTAAGGGTGTGGCCAAGGATTTGCCAGCAGGGTCTGAGATCAAACAGGGAACCCTTGTTGGCTCCCTAAGTCCCGAGGCTAATTCGTTTTTTTTGAATCTGAAGGGTGTATCTAGACCCGACTTCACCGAGTGAAGTTTTTTTACTCCTGAGAGTCTCTTTATGATACGATTTTAGTAAGGCTTTGTTTCAGAATGAAACAGAGTACGACGTCGTCATCCTAGGAGGAAGAAATGAAAATTAATAACAATAACATGGGCACCGGAACCAAAGGTGTTGAAACTCCAAAAGCTGACCGTGTTGACATTTCAAAGTCCAAAGATGGTGGCGCAGCAAAACCAACAGTTGATGTTGAATCGGCTTCAAAACTAAATTTCTCAAATCGGGCACAGGATATAAAAAAAGCAAAAGAACTCGCTTCAAAAGGTTTGAATGATGTTGACGAAGCGAAGGTCGCAAAATTTCAAAAACTGATCGATGAAGGGAAGTATAAAGTCGATGCAGATGCGATCGCTGATAAGATGGTTGATGAACATTTGATGATGGGAAATTAACTCAGGCAAAGAGGCAGTCGGGCAAGGGTTAGGTCTGCAGGAACTGAGTATCGAGAGAGAATTGGAAAGTAAAAAAAATAAAACTTGAAGTAAGGCTGGGGCAGGCAAGATGAGTTTAGAATCTAGAACATTTACGAGATTAGAGGGGAACTTAGAGGAGCTTATTAAGCTCTACAGAGTTTTGCTTGATACTGTTCGCAAAGAAAAAGAATTTTTGATTGAAGCTAATGCTGAGAAGATTGCTGAAATTAACAAAACCAAAGAGACCCTTCTTCACAAAATTAAAACCTACGAAAATATGCGAATGCGATATGCGCAAGAAGCTGCTGCTGAGTCCGGTGCGGATGCAAAGGCGCCTCGTTTACTTGAGATTGCACAAAAGTACGGAGGCGCTCAAGGCGATCGTCTTCGTCATATTCATTCAACATTGGATCTTTTATTGAAACGTCTTACGGAGATCAACAGGGAGAATCAGCAGTATGCTGAAAAAGGTCTTAACACTTTGAGCGGAGCTCTTGAAGAAGTTAAAGACACTTTAACAGGTAAAACTGGATACGGAAAAACCGCCGTAAAAGAGAGAGGCCCTGAGAAAACAGGGAATTTGGTCAGTCGAGAAGCATAACCGCAGGGTGGCGGTGTTCTCGATCGTAACGGCTTAGGATGAGTCGTTAAGTGGGAAGGACAGAATGTCTAAGATCGGTTCGATGATGGACTTAGGAAAGCGCTCGATGGCGAATAGCCAAACGGCTCTTCAAACAGTCGGTCACAACATCTCAAGCAAAAACGTTGAAGGCTTCTCTCGTCAGCGAGTGGAGCAAGTGACCAACGTGCCTCTCGGCGAGGGAAAGTTGCGCATCGGTTCTGGAGCTAAAGCGGCCGCAGTCACTCGAATCAATAATCCTTACTTAGAAAAACAAATTCAGCAAGAGGGCGCAGAGCTCGGTTTTTTAGAAGGTCGATCCGATGCTCTTTCGCGAGTTGAGCAAGTGTACAACGAGCAGATCAACAAAGGTCTGAATCAGTACATGACTCAATTCTTTAATGCCTTCAGAGAGCTTGCAAATAATCCGGAGAGTTTAGCAACGCGGACTTTAGTTCGCGAGTCGGCGGACTTCTTAGCCAAAGATTTTCAGCGTGTTGATGGTCAGCTCGCACATATTCAAGAAGATCTAGATACACAGATTCAAACGCACATCGAAGAAGTGAATCAATTTGCCCGTGAGGTTGCAAGTCTCAACGAAAAAATTCAGATGGTT
>JBFWYS010000235.1:0-6036 GCA_050186175.1 Pseudobdellovibrionaceae bacterium | reverse complement strand
CCAAACGACTCAGCAAGACCTCATTTGAAAGTTTGGCCGACTCGATCTGATCTGAAAAAATCTCTTTCCAAGCTTCTTCTTTTCCGCTCTGGTAAGAAAAATGGAAAATTAGGAATGATGTTCCAATAAGACCTAATGCAATCGGCAACCATTTTTTCATATGAATTCCTTTCGGAACTGATATTCCATCAAACTATTCATGCGATGACAACGATTCAATCGAAAACGGTGTCGCCTCTAGCCTAAGAGATTCCCGTTCTATCGAGTTCGCCAGTACGACAACTCAGTCGTTTCAGCGGAGTTTCTATCTCCGCTATAATGACTTAAGAAATGTTGAGATTTCACCAAGAAGGTCGCGACCCTCATAGTTTTTATGATTCTCGATTATTGTGAGATGGTCTACATGATCGCTCGCTTTGTATTCCAAAACCATCGGCTTTGTACCTAGATAAGCGAGCATCGGTCGCGTTCCTTGATTAAGCGAAACGATTTGGTCGATATCTGAAAAGGCGATTAAAGTCGGAGTTTTAATTTCGCTAAACACATCTCGCATATGGTAGTGAAAATCTTTTCGGGCTTGTTGTGATTTTGCCTGAGAAATCGGCGGAATTACGACATCAAGTAGATCTCGAATAGCACAAGCTCCAGCAATAAATTCTCGTTGATAGTAAGTTACAAATGAAGGCGCGAGTTTCATTATCTGTCGCCCTACACAACTCAAGCGGGCTCCCGAAATGTTGACTCCCACCATAGGAGCTATTCCCACGAATGCCTTCACCTCTTGTTGATGTGTTTTGGCTAAATATAGACCAAGCAGACCACCAAGCGAATAGCCGACGACGATCGACTCCATGCCAACCGCTCTGGTCAAAGCCCAACCAAACTTAGCGTCAGCAATCCAATCTTCGAGGCTGACATTGGCAAGGTTGTGACTTTGATTTCGATTTCCGTGACCCTCCAACTGAATAGCAATTACATTGTAACCTTGTTTGTAGAGAAGATGCCCGATCTCTTCCATCGTATAAGGGCCCCGCGTATAGGGGTGAATCAGGAGAACGGATCGAGTCGCCGGTCTGCTGCGTGAATGAATCAGCTTAAAGGCGCCTTGATATTCTTTTTGATATTCTTCAAACAAGGCGATGGCGGAGGAGGGACTTGAGATAGACTGGGAGCGCTCCGTAAACGAAGCATCGAGACGCGCCAACGAGGATTCAGCAATGCAAATGATCATTGCTGACGAAGTCAAAAGACATTTTATCATAAGTTAAAATCGCCTTTGCACGTAGCATACCTGATCTAAACAGATATAAGTGGGGCTACTAACTCGAAGGCGGTATAGTTTTCCGTGAGGGCTGCAGAAAATTCAAAGGCTTCAGAAGACGAAGTTGGAATCTTAATAAAACTGACAAATTTATTGGCGGTGTCGTGTTTCATCAAAAGAATCGCCAAAAATTTTGGCGATTTCTTGTAAACAAAAACCAAATCAAGGCTTTAGTCCAGGCCTCCTGGCTCCGATGTATTTGCATCAGGAGAAATTATGAAAACCACTTTATGTCAAAAGATAGTCCTGACGTTTGCGCTCGTCCTAACTGCAATTTTTTCATTAACAAACTGTACGCCGGTGCGGAATCTCAAGTCCATCGATAGTGTTCTTGAAAAACAGGATACAAATGCCTTGGCTGCGACCTGCACATTTAATGGCTTGATCATTGGAGAGGGCGAAGCTGTAACAGCTTACCGAGAATCTTCTGTAGATCCAGACACGGTTTGTAGGTCTGAGGCAAGAGTCTGTACAAACGGAGTTCTTTCGGGATCGTATCAATATGCAACTTGTGCATTGGGTATTGAGCGAAGCTGTCTATTTAACGGTGTGACACTTCCGCATGGGGCGACAGTGACGGCCTACCTCCAGGAAACTTTGGATGGGGGAGAGGTTTGCCAGTCAGAAGTTCGCACCTGCAGCGACGGAGAATTGTCGGGAGCGTATGAGTTCTCTGCTTGTGCTAGCAAACCTGTTGAGCCAGCGGACCCAACAAACCCAGAAGAACCTGTTGAACCTCAAGAACCTCAAGAACCACAAGAGCCTCAAGTTCCGCAAGAACAATTGAGTTGTAATTTTAACGGTCTGACTGTGGGGCACGGTCAGAGTGTAAAAGCTTACCTTAATATGTATCCTGAGTTCGGTCTCGGTTGCTTAAGCGAGGACCGCGTTTGTACAAACGGGATGCTTAGCGGATCCTATACTCAGTCAAATTGTGACAACAAACCAGAAAGTTGCCAACCGTGGACAATGAGAAGCTGTGGTTATTTGGAAAATGGCTACTTCACATCGCAATGCAATCGTCAGGGAACCGGGTACGGTGAGTGCTTCCGAGGTTGTGATGAAGGTTATGAACTTATCAATGGCCAATGTGTTGTTCCAAAATGTGTTGAGGGACAACAGAGGGATTGTATTGTTCAAGTTCAGATGCCGAAAGAAATGGGATATACCTTACTAAATTTCCCAGACACTTGCGGACTTGACGGAGAGTGGATTCCGTCACTGAACAATCCATACGCACATTATGGATGCCTGGATTCACAAATGAGACCTCGCAAATAAAAACAAATACGCCGTGAAAAAATGCCGAGCGCGAGCTCGGCTTTCAGGTCGTAAAAAGTATTTGTCTCAGAACCCAAAGGTCGTTAGACTTTAAAGCATGAAAAAAATGACTGCTTTATTTATAGTCGGCTCTCTTTTATCAGTTTCTGTAAGTCATGCCTGCTTGGCACTTGGCCGTAAAGAATATCCTTTTCCTCAAGAAGAGGTCGCGGTCATCATATGGGATGAAAAAAACAAAACTGAACACTTCATACGGCAGGCAAAATTTGATGGTAAAACTAAAGATTTTGCATTCATTGTTCCGGTTCCGTCAACACCCGAACTAGAGGAAGCCCCAGCCGAGCTTTTTACTTGGCTCCATTCGGCGGCTTATCAAGGTGGCAGGAATGGTAAAATGGCTTCACGTGGAATCAAAGGCGGAGTTGCTGGTGGAGTGGTCGAGGTGGTGAAGACACAAGAAGTGGCGGGTATGGATGCATCTGTGATTCGTTCGAGTGACCCAAAAGCTCTCGAGAATTGGCTCAACGAAAACGGTTACACAATTCCTAAAGGTGCATCGTCATGGATCGCTCATTATGTTGAAAAAAAATGGGAGTTTGTGGCATTTAAGATTAAGAGCTCAAGTCAAGATGGAGCGGCGACAGTGGCCAGTCCCCTTGTTCGTATTTCTTTCAAGACTCCACGAATCGTTTATCCCTACCGCGAAACAAAAGACAGAAGGCGAGTTCCTAAGCGAGAACTCAGCTTGTACGTTCTTGCTCCGTTTTCCGTGGTTGGATCTTATGAATCAATAAAGCCGTGGAAGACGAGTTGGGATTTTACTAAACAGATCGAAATGAAATACACAAAAACAACCAACACGAAGGTATTTTCTGATTTATATTCGTATTTAAATGCATTGATGAAACGCCCGGGCGAAATCGACCATTGGAATCTCGCGCATTTTAGAAACAATGAAGAGATCCGGCCCTATGCTGAAGATCTTTTTTTTGATCCAAAAATGAATTGATTGCTTTGTCCAGTAAGAGCAGCCCTTGTCAAATCGCCAAGATTTTCATGTATTCCTAGCGAGTCCTCTTTCGCCGTTTTTCTCTGCCTGCTGATTGGTCGCGTATTGTAAGCTCAATTGATCGCGGTCGGATCTGGCACTTTCAAGGATGGCTTTTTATTCTTAAAATATTCTCGAATTTCTTTCTGTGTTTTGTCGTAGAGAGCACAGCGGGCTAAAGACCTGAGGGTATCCTCATGACGTTTGAGAGTATTCTCGTCACTGGGTGTACGAGGGATGTCTTTAAATTTTTTGAGGGCGCTCTCGAGACTTTTGATGTGAATCAAAATATTTTTGACCGTGAGGGCGTTGATTCTACGATGAAAGTCATCGTGTTTCGAAGAAACTGCAGGTGTTAAGGGTAGATTTATTTTTTTTGATTTTGGATCTTGAACGCCAAGATAATAACCGAGTTCGCCATCGGGTCCGTGGATAAATGTCAGATCCAAGGTGTTATCGTCAACCTGGATTTGAGTATGCGAAGGAGTTTCGGATTCCTTCGGGACTGGAGCTGTAAACATGCCACGTTCAGAGATAAAAAGAAGTTTCGTCTCAAAGCCGATTGTCACCTTCGACGTGAGAATATCATCCATCGATCGTGTGCTGTCGTAAAGAAGTCCATAACTCGCGCATTTGAAATGAGCGGGCGCTTCATCCAATATTTTTTTTCGATGAGTTTCAAGCTTTTCTTCGGCCTGTTGTAAAAGGGAGCCCAAGCGCTTATGAGTCGGATCTTTTTCGTCCATCTTTTGAAAGACCGTGTGAGCTCGGTCGCGAAACCAGTCCAAATTCTCGAAATGTTCTTGGGAAGAATCCTTCTTCTCCACTAACTCTCGCAATCGCTGAACAGCAATTTCTTCGGTTTGTCCTGCGTGCGAGGCAGAAATGAAAAAAGTCAAAAGATAGATCCAGGTGTTCATAGGGTCATTATAACTTGAAAAATTGACGAGGCTCACCTACAAGTTTTTATTTTTTTCAAATACAATCAGACTGAGACCAGAGGCTCGTTAGCAAAGCGCGAAATCCCGCAGAAACTCAAGCATCGCGAAGTGATCCGCGATCATGGTCTCGCGAGTTCCCGCATGATGACCCTGACCTTCATGAATCATCAGCCGATGTTTTTTATCACTCTGTTTTAGCTGATCGATAAAACCAGAAATTGTACTAAACGGAACTCGGCTGTCATGGGTTCCGTTTATGACGAGGAGGGGAGTTTGTAGATTTTCAAAGTAAGTACTTGGTGATCGCTCTCGATAAAGTTCTGCCTCAAAAGGTCCCAAGAGATTAACTAACCAATCTGCGATTCTTGAGTCTTTAAAAAAAACTTCTAAATCGGCAAAGCCCGCTTCTGCGATTGCAAAGCCAAATGGATATCTTGAGTCTACTCCACGGAAATTTTCTGGGAGTGTTAATGCACGTAAGGTTGCGTAGCCTCCGTGGCTTGAGCCGTAGAGGCCGATTTTTTGGGAAGGCAGACCTAAAGATTTTTCTAAGAATCTTGCGCCCCATAACACGTCTAAGATCTCGGCTCCTCCTAGATCTCCCTTTAGTTTGTATTCCCAGTCTCGCCCCCAGCCCCAGGAGCCACGCACGGCGGGACTAAGGACTCCAATTCCTAACTCCGCAAACATTTGAAAAAGTTTATTATATTGCCTATCGCCGCCGTAAAATGAAACAATGATGGCTGCTTTTAATGGTTTTTTTGGAGCGAGCCAAATCCCTGGAATTTTCAATCCGTCAAATGAAGGATAACTGATCTTTTCAGAAACAGTGTGTTCGAGCTCCTTGGCAGGGACATCGGATAATTCAATTGTTCGCAGAGGATTAAAATCTTTTTCGGAATACTGAACAATCTTGCGAGTGTGATCACCTGAAGATTGCAAAATCCAGAAGTCATTTAAAGTATTAAGAATTTGGCCACCGTAAGGAAGTTGGAACTCTTTGTGCGTTCCATCGAGCTCATGAGCGCGTAACTTAAAATTTTGTTCCTCTTCAAAGAGCGCATACGCTTTTTTTCCATCTGCAGTGTTGCAGTAAGAGAGATGCTCTGCTTTTTTCGTGAGGGCTGTGACTTTTCTAAAGTCTCCAGTTGTAAGGTTCAGTTTATAAATATTGTCAAAGCCTTCATGAAAAGACTGAAACAATAAAATTTCTTGGCCAATCCCTTCATCGCAGATCCATGGTTTTCCGGTTTCTTCGATTGATTCTGGAAGCAAGCGATGGCCACTGTTAGATTTAAGGTCCCACTTCATGATATTGATTTTGCGCCGTTGATTTTTGTAATCGACTGTAAAAACCAAGGCATCTTGATCTCGAATTTTGTGAATTGGAGGCCAACCGATCCGATAATCCCAGGTTTCATCACAGAGCAAAGTTGTTTTTTGCA
>JBFWYS010000234.1:0-6047 GCA_050186175.1 Pseudobdellovibrionaceae bacterium | reverse complement strand
TTCCACGAATTCTTGTACATCTTTGAAGGTTCTATAAACGCTGGCAAAACGCACATAAGCCACATCATCAAGTTCACGAAGTTCTTTCATGACTTTCATTCCAACCAAACCAGAAGGAATTTCTTTTTCGCTTCGGCCAACGATCCACTGTGTGATTCGATCGACGACGTTTTCCATTTGAGCCAGGCTGACCGGTCTTTTTTGGCAGGCGGCTTGAACGCCTTTTAAAACTTTTTCTTTGCTATAAGGTTCGCGACGGCCATCTTTTTTTACGATGAAAGGATAATTAAGCATCAAAGTTTCAACAGTTGTGAAACGAGATTTGCAGGCCAAGCATTCACGACGACGGCGAATCACCGAACCTTCTTTTTGGATTCGAGTATCGAGAACGCGATCATCTTCATGGCCACAAAATGGACATTTCATAGATACCCCTCCCGGCCTTTCATCCAGGAATTTAGAAGAGGAAACCGTGGGGCGTCAAGGCAGGGATTCCGACGGACCCCAGAAAAAGCATTTTTTTTGTGCAATTGGGCGGCATATTGCCGATTATTGCAAATAGTCATGTGATTTCGTGGTGAGTTTGCATAAAATCAGAGGGGATGAAACAAAAAACCATTCTTAATTTCCTCAGAATCTTGGCGAGCGGTGGAATTCTATTTTCGCTGTTTTCGGCTCATGCAAACCAACCAAAAGTAGGCCGTTCCGCAGCAGCAAAATATTTTCAGGAAGATTCCAAGAGAAAAGTGGCAACGTCGCAGGGGTATGAAAACCGATACGAAGGCCGAAGTGGTGGCGGAGGCGATCGCGTTTTGATGTTGCACGCTGGAACTTATACAAGCAGCGAGAGTTTTTATTGGACTCGCAGCGGGCGGATCGACGACGTAGCCACAAATACTTTTGGACTCACGTATCGAATGGACGCCTTTACTGACTCTATGGACAGCAATCTCCGAGTCGATTTTACCTCCTTCAAATTTAAAGACAAAGATGTTGATCCTCTTAAAATGAGTTTGGTGTATTTAATCACCTTTCCAGATGCTGCCAGTGCGTTCCCTCTCTATTTTGGCTTAGGAGGCGGACCCGGAGTGTTTTTCCGCCAGATTAAGAATGAAAGTAATTTATCTTTCGATTATCAGCTTGTCGCTGGGGCTCGTTTCATGAATATTACGGGCGGCGCTGGCTTTTTCGTCGAATCAGGACTAAAAAACCACGTTCACTTATTGAGCGATGGGCAAATCAATGGGGTATTTTTAGCTGGTGGAGCTATATTTACCTTCTAGGTACTGACTAAGTACGAAGCCCTTATGATGGAAGAGCATCTTCCGTTGGGAGAATGGGGGCCAAATGAAATCAAAAGTTCTTTCAAAAGATCGCGTTCACAGGCATGTTTACGAACAGGTTTTGATGGCCCTTTCTGATATTTTTCAAAGCGGCGATCGTGCTGATAAGGTTATCGAAAGAACATTTAAGGGAAATAGCAAATGGGGTTCGCGCGATCGTAAGTTTTTTGCCGAAACCGTTTACGAGATGACCCGTTGGTGGCGAACACTGATCAATGAAGCTGGAATTAATGAATCGGCCACGTTAAAGCGCGACGATTTTGAAGTCATCTGGGGAGTTTACTGGACAGGAACGGGCAATGACCTTCCGGAGTGGTTCGGTCAGGATCTTCCGTATTTAAAAGATTCGAGTGCCATGCCGCGAGCGATTCGCGAATCAATTCCTGATTGGATGGATGAGCTCGGCGAAAAAGAACTCGGAAAAAGATGGCCGGCGATTCTTGAATCGCTCAACGATAAAGCCATTGCTTATTTACGAACCAATACTCTCAAGACAGATCGAGAAAAGTTATTGGTGGCTCTCGCTAAAGAAGACATTCCCTGTGAGGGAGTTAAGTCCAATCCGATCGCGATCCAGCTGCACGAGCGAAAAAATGTTTTTGTAACAGAAAGTTTCAAAAAAGGTTTCTTCGAGATGCAGGATTTAAGCTCTCAAGAAATCGCCCCGTTCGCTGGAGTAGAGCCCGGAATGAGAGTGGTAGATGCTTGTGCCGGAGCTGGTGGAAAAGCTCTTCACTTAGCTGCGATGATGAAGAACAAGGGAAAGATTTTAGCTCTGGACATCCACGACTGGAAACTCAAAGAGTTAAAAACTCGTGCCGCAAGAGCTGGAGTTGATATCATCGAAACTCGACTAATCGATTCGCAAAAAGTTATTAAACGACTGGCCGAGACTGCGGATCGTGTTCTTCTTGATGTTCCGTGTTCGGGAATGGGAGTTCTAAAACGAAATCCAGATTCGAAGTGGCAATTGAGCATGGAGGAAATCGAAAGACTGCATAAGTTGCAACGAGAGATTCTCCACGGTTATTCGCAAATGGTAAAACCGAACGGCAAACTTATTTACGCTACCTGCAGCGTTCTTCCGTCTGAAAACGAAAAACAAATTGAGTGGTTCTGCAGAGAGCATCCGGGTTGGGTGTGCGAGGAGCAGCTTCGTATTGATCCGGATCAAAAAGAATCTGATGGTTTTTTTGCTGCGCGATTGGTTCGCGCGAAGAGCTAGTCTCCGATAAGAGAATCTTTCACTCATACCGCAGGGCCTCAATCGGAGATAGCTTGGAAGCCTGATTCGCAGGCCAAAGACCAAAAAGAATTCCAACAATAAAAGAAAATGTAAATGCGAGAACAATCGCTGAAACAGGAACAACTGTTGGCCAGTCGAAAAACTGTGAGGCGGCAAACGAGAGAACGTAACCACCGAGAATTCCAAAAATTCCGCCGATGAGTCCTATCATGGCACTCTCGATAAGAAACTGAACAAGAATATCTCTTCTTATTGCGCCTAAAGCTTTACGCAAACCCACTTCTCGAGTTCGTTCTTTCACCGCCACCAACATCACGTTCATGATTCCGATTCCGCCCACCAATAGCGAAACTGCCGCAATCGAAGCAAGCATCGATGAGATAATATTTGTAGTGCGCGTGTAAATCTCCTGAATTTCGTTCATATTACGAACTTCAAAGTCGTTTGGTTGGTCGTGAAGAAGGCGTCTTCGATCTCGTAAATAAGCTGTTAGATCTTCCGATGTCTGGTCAATAAATTCCGGAGCTTTAACTTCAGCCACAAAGAGATCAAGCTGCAGTTTTCCTAAAACGCGATTCATGGCTGTCATGAGCGGAATGACCACGGTGTCGTCACGATCAAAAAATCCGGTTGAGCCCTTTGAAGGCAAAAGACCGATGATCGTAAAATCAGTGTTGTTAATTTTAATTTGGCTCCCAACAGGATTTTCCCCATTGGGGAAGAGAGATTTGAAAACCGTTGCTCCGATTAGGGCCACTCGAGATCGAGTTTGATTTTCCTCGTCGGTAAAGAAGCGACCCGCAAGAGGAAGGTTATTTTCGATTTCGGCATTGCCGACCGTGACGCCCTTTAGATTCGTGAGAGCATTGTTGCCTTCGCGTATGACGGTGACAGGACCTAATACTTGAGCATCAACGTTTTTCACAGTATCGCTATTCAAAGTTTTCCTCTTTATGTCTTCAAAATCTTCTAAAGAAAATTTTCGACCAATGGTGCTGCCCGGAGCAGCGGCGGATTTGATGGGCCGTAGATAAAGAAGATTGGTACCTAAAGAAGAAATTTGCCCAGCGATCGCTTCCTTAGCGCCTCTTCCTACTGCTATCATCGTAACGACTGAGGTGATTCCGATTAACACCCCAAGAGTCGCGAGAAAAGTTCGCATTTTGTTTAGTGAAAGTGCGACCGAGGCCATGCGCATATTCTCGCGAATTCTTTTCCATGTTTGTGCTGGTGATTTTACATCAGGTATTGAAATCTTTGGATTTGATATTTCAGGAAGTGGACGCAAGCGCGTATCAGAAGCGATAAGCCCGTCTTTAACGGTAATAAGCCTTCGTGCTTTGTGAGCAACTTCTGATTCATGAGTGACTAAGACAATTGTCGTACCCTGTTTATTTAACTCTTCGAGGTGCGCTAAAATCTCATCGCTTTGCTGAGAGCTAATATTTCCGGTCGGTTCATCGGCAAAAATCAATTCGGGGGAGTTAGCAAGAGATCGAGCAATGGCCACGCGCTGTTGTTGACCTCCAGAAAGCTGATGCGGACGATGAAAAACTCTTTCTCCTAGTCCCACACCTTGCAAAAGTTTTTTTGCATGAGGGTAGGGATTCTTTTCTCCTCGGTACAGCATCGGCAATGAAACGTTGTCTAATGCTGTTGTTCGTGGAAGTAGGTTAAAGAACTGAAAAATAAATCCGATTTTTTTTGACCTTAGTTCCGCGACCTGGTCTTCAGAAAGATTCGAAACATTTACGCCGTCTAATAAATATTCGCCACCCGTCTTTTTATCGAGAAGTCCCAGGATCTGCATCAAAGTGGATTTTCCCGAGCCCGATGGACCCATAATAGAAATGTAATCGCCTCTCTCAATGTTCAAATCGATTCCAGCCAAAGCTTTAACTGCGCTGGCTTCAGAATTCGATTTGTCTTCGATTTGGGGACCGTAGATCTTGGTGAGTCCCCGAATCTGAATAAGAGAGCGGCTTTCCATGGAGTTTTACTTTTGCTTTCGGTTGAGAAAGTTAAGCCCTTTGGTTTTTGGCTTGAGATTCAACGGTCGAAACAAAATACTGTCTGTTGATGCAAGGTCCGAGAGGATCTCAATCTTTTCTCCATCTGAACGACCAAACAAGATTTCTCGTTGTTCAGTCTGTCCATTTGCCGAGCGAACTAAAAGTCGGGCTTTGCTGTTTTCGCGACCTTGGGCGATCCAAGAGGGAGCAAGCTTTGCTTTTGGCGATTGGTGAATGACAAAGTAACTAGAAGCCGTGAGGCCGGATTTCAATTCAGCAACAGTCTTTTCAGGAATTAAGGTCACTTGAAAGACATTAACTCCACTCACGACCTGACTCTGTTGAGAAACACGACTGACAACAGCAGAGAAATTAATATCGGGAAAAGCATCCAGACGGATTCTCGCCTGTTGGCCAATCGAAATCTGCCGGATGTCAGACTCATCAACCTGAGCAGCGACAACCAAATGATCCGACAGCTCGATTACAACATCGGTATTTGCGACCGTCTGTCCCTCAGAAAGGTTTTGTTTGATGATCATCCCAGAGGTTGGTGCGAAGATCGGAGTTTGTTTGTAGATGTTCTCCCATTTTTTCATTTCTTTAGGGCCTTGAGTTCGTGCGGCATCTATAAGAGCCACTCGATCTTGAGAGCTCATCCAAGCTAAAATATCTCCCCGACGGACAAACGAACCTTCTTTAATTAAAACCTGATCAATTCGACCGCGGACGGGTGGAGTAATAAGAATTCTATTCTCAGGTTGAATGGAGGCAGTAGAAGAAATCGTGACTTCAAAAGGAGCTTCTTCGATCTTAAGTGTTTCAAGCGCTACATCTTGCGAGTCCTGCTGGAGGCTCCAAAACAAACCTAAGATAACGACTGGAACGGCCAATAGAACTCCAAGTTTAATTATTTTGCTCTTTTGACTTCTCATCTTACAACCCCAATCCCTGCTGCTTTTCATAATCGGCAATTGCTAAAAGTAATGAATTCTTGCCCTCTAATAAATCTTCCTCTGAACGAATTAGCTTACTCTGCGATTGTTCCCAATCGAGATACGAGCGGAGCCCCGCTTTATATTGCTCGTTAACTGTTTTCGCTCTCTCTCGGGCCGCCTCGAGTGAGCCCTCAAGGATCGGCAACTTTTCTTGCATCAGGGATAATTTTTCTTTGGACTCTTTGAATTCCAATTCTAGTTTTCTTTTTTCAAACTCAAGCTCCGCTTCTTTAGCCATCTTCAAGGCTCTGGCCTGCGAAATTTGATTGTAGTCAGAGAATCCAGCAAAAATATTCCAGCGAAGACCAATGCCATAAATTCGTTCGGATGTTTCAGCACCGACACTCGGCTTCACATTTTGAATTCCGTAAAAGGCATCGACCTGAGGAAAGAGTTGGCTTTTTGCCGTAACTACATCTTCAGCCGCACTCTGAATACCTAATTCCCT
>JBFWYS010000233.1:0-6067 GCA_050186175.1 Pseudobdellovibrionaceae bacterium | reverse complement strand
GTTGTAGTTTTTGTAAGTTTAAATGAAAGTATTTTTTTATTTAAGAGTAGACGTGACCATGTTATTGATCAAATGATGCTCATAAACAATTCCCGCAGCTTCGAATTTAGCTTTGTAGCTCTTTTGGTAAATTTCTTCGAAGATGTCTTTGAAGCGCCCATCGTATTTTTTCAAGATGGTATTTTTAGTTGAAAGATACAAAGGCCATTTTTTCATAAGAGCCATATTGAAGCAGCTCTCAGCAAATCCCCGAATTGACTCATCGGTATTGAACATTCCCATGGCCACGCCATCACCTTTGAAGTTGTGTACGTCAAAAGTTTGTGGGGTTCCGTTTTCCGGAGTGAACGTAATCGTCAGTTTACCTTTTCCTTTGGTTACAAAATCAGTTGCGCGGTATTGATCACCAAAAGCGTGACGACCAATAACGATTGGTTTTGTCCAGCCCGGAACAAGTTTTGGAATGTTAGAACAAATGATCGGTTCACGAAAAACAGTTCCATCCAAAATATTTCGGATTGTTCCGTTTGGTGATTTCCACATTTGTTTTAAGTTGAATTCTTTAACGCGAGCTTCATCAGGAGTAATCGTGGCGCACTTGATTCCGACTCCATATTTTTTAATAGCTTCGGCCGCTTCAACTGTAACTTTGTCCTCAGTTTTGTCTCGGTTTTCCATTCCTAAGTCATAATACTTAATGTCGATATCAAGATAAGGCAAAATTAGCTTTTGCTTGATGAAAGACCAAATAATTCGTGTCATCTCGTCGCCGTCGAGCTCGACCACTGGATTTTTCACAGTGATTTTTTTCATTTTCGTTACCTTTCGTGAGCCCAAAATTCTTCTCTTCTAAAATCCGCCTCTAATTTGTTACATTTTGGGAGTGTTCCAGTGTCTTTTTGCTTACTTTTTTTGTCATCTCATCACGCGCAGGGTCAGTGTCAAATTCCTCTTTGGGGGCTGAGGGTCAAGCGGTACAATTTTTTTGGAGATATCGAGGATCAGATGGGCTCAAGTTTAGTGCAAAAAGCTCGCGAATTTGCAATTCGGGCACACGGCAATCAAAAATACGGCAAAGATCCGTATAAAGTCCATTTGGAGCAGGTTGTTGAAGTGATGAATCGCTTTCAATATGGAGGAGATCCGGAGCTTGTGGCTTGCGCTTGGCTCCATGATGTCGTCGAGGACACAGAAGTTTCGCTTGAGCAAGTCGAAGCTCTTTTTGGCGCGCGAGTCAAAGACATCGTTTGCAGATTAACGGATGAGCCAGGATCTACGCGCCGAGACCGAAAGTTAAAAACATACCCTAAAGTTAAAGGTCATCGAGATGCCACGATAATTAAACTCTGTGATCGAATTGCCAACATCGAAGCGTCTTTTTATCTGCTCGAAAAATTTATGATGTATCGAAGCGAGTACCCAGAATTTCGCGAAAATCTTTATGTGTCGGGGATGGCAGAAGGTCTGTGGAGTTATCTCGAATATTTGTACGTAAAGGCTTTGCGAGAAGGGGACGAAAAACCGAAGGGCTTTGTGCAGCCTTTAGTGAGTGAGTTGCAAAAGAGCTATAAAGCACTCGAGAAAAAAAATCTTGAGGAAGCTAAATTGTATCTCGCAAAAGCCAGCCCACAAAATTTTGAAGAAAGAATGTGGGCCGGATATTTAAAAGGATTGGTTTATTTTTTTGAAAAGCAAAATGAGCATGGTTACAAAGAATGCGAGCAGGTTTACAAAGAAATTTTGAAAAGTGATGACAAACTTTCGCCTTCGGCGTTTCGCCTGTTGGCAGCCTGTTTGAAAAAAATGGGTTGGTATCATCGACTCCAAAAAAGCCCTGAAAAGGCCTACGCCATGCATTCGATTCAGGCTCAGTATTTAGAAAAATATGGCTCCTTTGTCGAACTTCATGATGTTCAAATCAGTCTTGATGTTGACGCGTATCAAATGGCTGACTATCGGCTCAGCGAGGCTCATTTGCGAAAAAGTCTTGAGTGCGCCGAACGCATTGAGAGCTATGATTTGCAAACAAAATCGTTGGCAGTAAGTTGTAATAATTTGGCGGGAACTCTTGTGATTTTAAAAAAATTCGAAGAGGCCGAGAGTTATGTTCTAAAAAGTTTGGAGTTCTGGCAAACCTACGAAAAGGAACACAGTCCAGAGGTAGCACCGGAGTTTCGAGTGGTTTGGGCTCTGTTTGCAATCGGTGATATTTACGAGTCTTGGGCCAAACATATTAAGGAGCAGAGTTACGATTTTTCTCACAAGGCTACAAAAACAAGAGAATATTATCAACGGGCCTTGGATTTAGGAAAAAAACAAAATCTTCCCGAAGGCGATTTCGAAACGATCTCTCGCCGGCTTTCAAATTTCAGTCTCTAAAATCGAGTATTTTCCAACAAGAGCGTCAAAAGTAAGCGCATTAAAATGCCACCATTCGTTGGGAATTCCTGTGAAGCCTGCACCCAACATCAGATCGCGAAGCAGGTGTCGGTTCTCGAGTTGCTGTGCCGAAATCTCTCCTTGTTTATAAAACCGGCTTTCTAATTGAGGTTGGGCCAGATCAGAAAAATCATCAAAGGGAGTTCCCATATCGAGCTCTTCGCCGTTTGCCTTTGCTAAAGTGAGATCGACAGCCATTCCAAAATTATGTACTGAGCCGCGATCTGGGTTTGCGACATAAGACTGTTGAGGGGTGCCTTCAACAAAACGATAAAGCCGTCGTTGCACAGAACGAGGGCGAAGAGCATCCAGAATGAGTAATCTCAATTGCGGGTGCGTCTCAGCGAGCTCGTGAGCGGCCTTCTGAATTTTTTCAAAAGCCACTTCCTGAAGTTGGGCCTGGAACGAATCCGTATACAGCTTTTCGCCAGTAAAATTATCTCGAGATTGATATCGCAGATCAATCAGCAGGCCTGGAATTTCTTTTAGGTTTTTAAATCGGAAACTATTCACAATTCTTTTAAGTAAAGAGATCTGGGAAGAGGAGGTCAACAACAATGTGGGTGCTTAAATAAAAAAACTCCATCTGTTTAAGTGATGGAGTTTGATTTAAGATCTGAGTTCTGAATTACATGTATCCGGCTGAGTCTTTTAGATCAAGCTTTTGAGAGGCCTCTTCGATCTTCATAATATACGGAGCTTGAATTGTCTCATGAGTAATATGTTGAGAACGAGCTCGTGAAGCGATTTGTCCTACGATGTCCTGACCTTTCTTCAAGGTGACAAGCATATCAAATCTTTCGCAGTTAGGTGGGGCGCAGTAAGACAAGAACTCAACTGAGTGGCCCGTGTCTATGTCCTTTTTTTCTTGTTCAGTTCCGTATCCAACCAAGTGATCAAGCCGCTGCTCATAGACCTTTGAGTTAATGCTATATTTGATATCAACAACAGCATATTGTCCCCAGTCGTCTTTATGATTGATGACTGCATTGCTGATGGATTCGATCTTCAAGCTGGTCCCATCGATTGCCACCAAGATAGGCGAACCTTTCACTTCCTGTTTTTTGGATTTTGCGGGAGCGCAGGCGATAAGAGCCGACGAAACTAAAGCGGCGCCGATAATAAAAGAATAAATTTGTCTCATAAAGAACCTCCACCCGACCAGGGAGCACAAGAGAGGCCAGAATGAGATTTTAGAGCGCGCCGTAAGTGTCCGAAGATGCAAGGAAAAACAGATTGGTAAAAACACGACTCAAAAACCTTTTAAACGAAATCCGAAGAGGGCTGTTCAGCTGTCAAAAAGTTAGTCGCTTTAACCTGAAACCTAGACCAAAGCCGTCTCTGCGTTCGCTTTTTTTGAGTCGCGTTTTTTACCACAAGTGTTGGTCTTTTAGTAAAAAAGCGGTCCAATAGAAATATGAGCAAACAATCTAAAATCGGGCTTGTGTTAAGTGGTGGTGGCGCAAGAGCCTCCTATCAAGCCGGGGTCCTCGAGGGGATCGCTGAGATCCTCGCGCCTTATCGCGAAGATATTCCGTTTCCGATTATTACGGGAATCTCTGCAGGCGCGATTAACGGTTCTTACTTAGTGGGGCAAGAGGGAGATTTTTTAAAAGTGGCTCAAGGGCTGTCAAAGCTTTGGGATAAACTGACGATTGATCAAGTCGTCAGAACCGATCTTAAATCTCTTGGAAAAATTGGCGTGAATTGGATCAAGGACATCGCTAGCGGAGGAATCTTTGGTTCCTCTTCCTCAACGTACCTGCTCGAAACTTCGCCTCTCTTTAAGCTTCTTTACGACAATGTTGATTTTGGAATCTTGCGAAAAAAATTATCGGCCGGAGGACTCGAGGCCTTCTGTGTTTCGGCGACAAACTATGCCACAGGAACGGCCGTTTCATTTTACGAGGGAGCGGCTCCAGAGAGCAAAGATTGGGTGCGTACCGGGCGACTGGGTTTTCGCGCGCGGATTTCATACAAACATATTTTAGCATCGGCCTCAATTCCCATTTTATTCCCTCCCGTTAAGGTCGGCGGAACATTTTATGGGGACGGGGGCGTTCGGCTCACTTCTCCTTTAAGCCCGGCAATTCATTTGGGATCAGAAAAAGTTTTGGTCATCGGAATTCGCCACCACCGGACTATAAGCTTGGTTGAAGAACTTCAGGAAAAAAAGAAGATTAAGGATATTTCAATTGCCGATATCGCAGGTGTTCTTTTGAACTCGACATTTTTGGATCCACTTTTGACAGATATCGAGAGAATGGAAAGAATTAACAAAACCCTCGCGATGTTTCCCGAGGAAGATGAGAAGCCCAAGCATTTACGAGAGATTCCGCTGTTGGCGATTCAACCATCGCAGGACTTGGCGACTCTGGCTGGAGAAGAATTTGAAAACATGCCGCGAATTCTCCGGCATTTGTTAAGAGGACTAGGTGCGACACCCGAAAGAGGTTGGGATCTTCTCAGTTATATGGCTTTCGAAGCTTCTTACACGCGCAAAACCATTGAACTCGGACGTAAAGATGCGTTTCGATTAAAAGCTGAAATTCTTGATTTTTTTGAAGTGAAATAGGAGACCTGTTTGAGCCTTTCGTCTTTGCAATTAGATGCGTTTGTTGAAGTCTCTAAAACACAGAACTTCAGTGTTGCAGCTTCAAATTTAGGGCTTACTCAAAGTGCTTTGTCTCAGCGAATTTTAAATCTAGAAAGCGACTTGCAACTCACGCTTTTCATTCGTGAGCCTCGAGTGGCCCGATTGACTGACGCTGGGGAAAAACTTTTAAGATATGTGAAGCAAAAAAACCAGTTAGAAACTGAATTTTTAGAGGGGCTCAAAAATTCGGTTCAAGGGGAGTTGGCCGGCGTTCTAAGATTTGCTGGGTTTTCCACGATTACGCGCTCGGTTCTTTTGCCTGCCCTTGAAAGATTTATTTCAAAAAATCCGCGCATCCAGTTTGACATTCAATCCAAGGAATTGCGGGAGCTTCCGCCCATGCTTTTAAGGGGAGAGGTTGATTATTTACTTTCGACGACTCCGATTCAAAAACAAAATGTTCTCTCCGAATTGATCGGCCATGAAGAAAACGTTCTGGTGCATAGAAAAAAGGGAGCTTTCAGAAAAGATGTGTATTTGGATCATGATTCTGCAGATACAGCCACTGAAGAGTTTTTTAGGTTTCAGGGTAAAAAGATAAAAAATTATCAACGCTCTTTTTTAGATGACATTTACGGAATCCTCGACGGAGTTAAGGCCGGTCTTGGAAGTGCTGTTGTATCGAGGCATTTGGTAGATGAAGATAAAGAAATTGAAATTGTCTCGGGTTATAAACCTCTTCGGGTTCCGATCTATCTTCATTTTTTTGAGGAGCCTTTTTATACGCAAGTTCAGAATCAGATTATGGACCATTTACGCAAGCAGCTTCCACTCTATCTCAAAGAAAAATAAGTTGCTCTTCTTGCTCAGGTGGTGGAGTTGCAAAAATATTCATGCAGGACTCCTTGAAAGCCAAAAGCGAAGCACCTCCTAAAAACGGAGCTGGCCGATCAGGTTGGTAAGCTATTTTTATAGTGGGATCACCGCAAGACATGTTCTGTACTTTATTTGCGCAAGTCGAATACTGAGTCT
>JBFWYS010000232.1:0-6118 GCA_050186175.1 Pseudobdellovibrionaceae bacterium | reverse complement strand
CCCATTTAGTCTCTCAGTTTTTAATCGATCCATCAGGACAAGCCTATCTCGATTGGATCATTCCGTTGATTAATCAACACTATGCTGAACATGACTGACTCTGAACCTATCTCAATAAAATTTTTCGCCGAGTTTTTGGATTATTTTGGCTGATTTTCAATTCAAATGAAGAGGGTAATATACGAAAATTGATATTATCCCCTTCATTTGAATTGAAAATCAGCTCAAAAGAACCTAAAAATCGGCTGAAACTTTTTATTGAGGTAGGTTCCTGTAAACATCCTCGGAACTGTAGCAAAATTAAAGCTCTTATGTAACAATCGCTTTAATTTGTTTTTACTGAGCGAGGATGGACGTGAAGAGTTCCTTTCACAACCGGAGCATTATCTCGATTGCGGACATGACAAAAGATGATCTGCTTCAGGTCATCAAACGGGCCGAAGAGTTCAAGAAAAAAAAGCCGCGGCGGGATTTGGAAGGGTTTGTCTTGGCAACCTGCTTCTATGAACCTTCGACACGGACCCGGCTCTCTTTCGAATCGGCCATGCTCAGGCTTGGCGGCGATGTGATCGGATTTTCCGATGCCCAATCGACATCTGCCAAAAAAGGGGAATCGCTCCATGATGCGATGCGTGTGATCGGCCAGTATGCCGATGCGATCGTCCTGCGCCATCCGATGGACGGAGCTGCCAGATGCGCTTGCGAGGCAACCTCGACGCCCATCATCAATGCCGGCGATGGATCGAACCAGCATCCGACGCAGACCCTGCTAGACCTCTTCACCATCAAAGAATGCCAAGGCAAGCTCAAAGGGCTGAACATCGCCTTCGTCGGCGACCTCAAGCATGGCAGGACCGTCCATTCCCTAGCCCAGGCCTGCGCCCTCTTCGACATCCGGCTGTTCTTTGTTTCTTGCGAGGATCTCTCTTTGCCAGACGACATCTGCCATTCCTTGCGCAAAAATGGGGTCAAGTTCTCCTTCCACCAAAGTATTGAAGAGGTGCTCGGAAAAGTCGATATCCTCTACATGACGAGGATCCAAAAGGAACGGTTTAATTCCGACGCCATCCGATGCCAAAACAATTTGAGGCTTTCAAATCCCTCTATCCTTTCCAAAGCGAAAAAGAACCTCAGGATCCTCCACCCCCTTCCCCGCTTGGACGAGATCGATACGTCGATCGATGCCACTCCCCATGCTTACTACTTTGAGCAGGCTGAAAATGGTCTTTACGTCCGGCAAGCCCTCTTATCTTTAATCTTAAAGAGAGGTAAGTAATGGCAAAGACCCTATCGGTTGCTGCAATTAAAGATGGAACGGTGATCGACCATATCCCATCAGGCCAGGCATTGACGCTGATCCGTCTCCTCAAACTGGATGAAAAGAAGCTCTGCGCCACTGTCGGCCTCCGTTTGACATCGAAGTCGATGCAGTACAAAGACCTGATCAAGATCGAAAATTATTTTCTGACTGATAAAGAGATCCACGACATCGCCGTGTTTGCGCCGAAGGCGACGATCAACACCATCAAACAATACAAAGTCACGCAAAAAGCTCTTTCAGAACTGCCGACTGCTGTGGAAAGGATCCTCATCTGCCCCAACCCGCGCTGCATCACGCGCCATGAAAACATCGACTCCCTCTTTTTCATTGAAACTTTCAAGCAGAAGATCCATGTCCGCTGCAACTACTGTGAAAAAGTCTTCGAAAGGGATGCTATTGTGGAGTACCGCACGTGATCACGATCCGGAACGCCCAGTCTCCTGAAGGCAGGAGCATCGATCTCGCCCTCGAATCGGAAAGCCATGAGGCAATCGATGCGGAAGGCTTGACGCTCATCCCTGCGCTGATCGATCCCCATGTCCATTTCCGCACTCCCGGCCTTGAACACAAAGAAACATGGGAAACGGCATCGAAGGCTGCGATCTCCGGCGGGATCACGACCGTCTTCGATATGCCCAATACCCTCCCTCCGACCATCACCAAAGAAAGGCTGATCGAAAAAAAACAACGGATTGATGCCCAGCTGAAAAAAGCTGGCATCCCCCTGCATTATGGACTCTATCTTGGCGCCGATAAGTCCCATTTCGACCAAATTGCACGCTGCAAAGAGGAGTGCGTCGCCCTCAAAGTCTTTATGGGCTCTTCAACAGGCGATCTCGTCATGGACGACGACAGCAGCCTACACTCCGCCTTCAGCCTATGCGCCCAGCACGATATGCTTTTGGCCGTGCACGCTGAAGACGAAGCCCTGATCCAGGAGCGCAAAGCCCTTTTCCCCCATGCCGACCACCCTCGGTTCCATTCGCAGGTCCGCAATGACGAGGTCGCCTTCCGCGCTACCCGCAAAGCGGTCGAACTGTCCCGTCTCTATAAGACACGGCTCTACCTGCTCCATATCGGGACAAAACGGGAGGTCGACCTGATCAAACAGGCAAAAGAGGAAGGGCTGCCGGTCTTTGCGGAAACGACCCCCCACCATCTCTTTTTAACCCAAGATGCCCACGAGACCTTGGGGACAAAAGTCCAAATGAACCCCCCTTTGCGCACAGAAGCAGACAGGCTCGCCCTCTGGGAAGGGATCCGCAACGGAACGATCGATACGATCGGCTCCGACCACGCCCCCCATACTCTCGAAGAAAAGGCCCTTCCCTACGGGAAGGCCCCCTCGGGGATCCCTGGAGTCGAAACGACCCTGCCCCTTCTTCTTAACGCCGCAGCGCAGGGGCATATCACCCTCTCCCAGATCATCCGCCTGATGCGCACCCGCGTCCAAGAGATCTTTCGCATCCCTCCCAATGATGACTGGGTCCTTATCGACTTAAAACTATCCCAGGCCATTGATGAAAAACGGCTTAAGACCAAGTGCGGCTGGTCCCCTTATGCTGGGCTCGCCCTTAAAGGTTGGCCGGTCAAGACCATCTTAAAGGGGAGGATCTATGACATCTCGTGAGATACCCCTTTGGCACCCTGGAAGCCCTCCTATCTACGATATCCAAAAGACATACGATGAGAATGCCGCGAAAGGCCCCTTCTTTTCCGGAAAGGTCCCTGAACGGGAATGGCCCCCCGAAGAGCAGTGGACCGACTTCCTCGGCTACCCCGTCGCTTCCCGTATCGGCATCCCAGCCGGCCCCCTGCTGACATCCCCCTGGATCGCCCTTGCGGCAGCCCTTGGCTACGACATCCCCATCTATAAGACGATCCGCACTCAGGCCCATCCCTCCCATCCCCTTCCCAATATGGTCTATGTCGATACCCATGGGATGATCGACCCAGCCCGCCGCGAGGAACCGGCCCGCCTCGCCTCCTCCCCCTCTCCGCAGATCAATGACCTTGCTGTGACCAACTCCTTCGGCATGCCCTCGAAAAGCCCCTCCTTTTTACACGAGGACATCCCCAAGGCCAATGCTTCTTTGAAAAAGGGGCAGGTCATGGTCGTCTCCGTCGTTGGAACGCAGCGCTCCGACGCTACTTTCCTAGAGGATTTTGTTAATTCAGCCCTTCTTGCCAAAGAGTGCGGGGCTAAGATCATCGAGGCCAACTTCTCCTGCCCCAATGTCGACAAGAGCGCAGGATGCCTCTACATGTCGCCTACGACGGTCTTCGACATCGGCAGCGCCATTGCTAAGGCGATCCATCCGATCCCCCTGATCATCAAAGTCGGACTCTTTGCATCTTCTGAGCAGATGCGCGACGTCATGGTCGCAGCCGCCAAAGCGAAGATCCGAAGCATCGCAGGGATCAACACCATCAGCATGCGGGTCCTCGATCCGTCAGGAAACCCAGCCCTGGGATCTGCAAGGGAAACAAGCGGCATCTGCGGCGGTCCGATCCGCAACGCAGCCCTCGAGTTCATCCAAACAGCCGCCGCAATCAACCGGAAAGAGAAGCTCGGGCTGACGCTGATCGGCGTTGGCGGGATCACTCTCCCTGAACATTTCAACCTCTTTTTCGATGCCGGTGCAGATATCGCCATGAGCGCAACCGGCATGATGTGGGACCCCTATCTTGCAGCCCGCTATCATCAGAGGCAGTTGCAAAACAGCTTTGACCGGAAAAATCGATGATTTTGAGGCCACGGATACACGAGAAGGTTCTGTAAACCTTCGCAGTGAGGAGTGGGTGAAGTGTCCTTGGACACAAACCGGGCAGTTACAAGTGGCAGCAAAGCTGCCACGCCCCATTTGACGAGGCTGCGAAGACTTTTTAAAGGTCCAGTGGACCTTTGAAAAGCAAAGCAGGTGAAGCGACCTTGGTCGCGAACCGGGGGGCCGGCCAAGGAGAATGGGTGGAAATGGCCTCAAAAGGGCGATTTTGCCGGGCAAATGAGTTTCGCAATTGCCTCATTAAACAAGAACACGGAGCTAATCCATGCAATCGCTGATCCTTGACCTTCATGAAATCCAAGCTGTGAAATTTGGAAACTTCACCCTCAAAAGCGGCATCCAATCGCCGATCTACATCGACTTGCGCGTGATTATTTCCTACCCGCACATCCTCAAACAGATCGCCGACATGCTATGGAAAAAAGTCGAGAACCTCTCCTTCGACCTTCTCTGCGGAGTTCCTTATACTGCGCTGCCCATCGCAACAGCCATTTCGATCGCCCATGAGATCCCCATGGTCATGCGGCGCAAAGAGAGCAAAGACTACGGAACAAAGAAAATCATCGAAGGGGTTTTTCAACCAGGGCAGACTTGCCTCATTGTCGAAGATGTGATCACATCGGGAGCAAGCATCATCGAGACATTGGAGCCCCTGAACAAAGAAGGTCTTAAGATCACAGATGCCGTCGTTGTCCTCAACCGGGAGCAAGGCGGAGAAAAACGGCTTGCGGAAAAGGGAGTGCGGCTGCATTCCCTGCTGACGATCTCCGACCTCGTTGCGACCTTGCAGCAAGCAGAAAAAATTACGACTGCGACAGCCCAATCGGTCCGGGAGTTCTTAGCTTCCGTGTAAGGAAAAAAACCTCTGCTGGTATCTTCAGCAGAGGGATTTCTTTGACTCGGTGTTCCACTTTTTTGGGGACAGAGGGTAATTTTTGACAAAATCAGATCAAAGAGCAGAAATCCGAACGTGGAATATCAAGTTAGACTGCGATGTCGACAAGGATCGAAAACAGCGCCTGCTGCAGGATCCTCAAATCATCCAGGTAATGGTTCTTTCCAAAGTCGGGAATGTTCGGTTCTCCAGCTTCTTTCCAAATCTGGGTGAATACCCTCTCTCTCAATGCAGGATCAAGATCGGGATCTTCGATCTGTTCCCGGACCCTTTCTAGGCATTCATTCTGATCAGATTCTCCTTTGATAAGCTCGATCCATACAGCAAAGACATCCGCACCTGGTTCTTTTGCAATAGCCCCTTCGACAACAGCATCGAACACTGCCTTTTGCGCTTTGTCGATCTTCTTCTCTTTGATCTTCAACTGAACAGCTTCGATGGCGCTATCGACCAAGTGCAAATTCAAAGGAAGGCATTCCCTTCCATAAGCCTCAAGATCGAAATCATCTGGCAGGTCTTTATTTCCAACAACCATGACGCCTATTTGGGAATAGAAATCGCTACGGTCTTCTTTGCCTGCAAAATGCAAAGAGACGATATTCCTTTCCACGTCTCGAGAGATTGCTGCTTTCAAAGCTTTGGCAAGAATGTCTAGATCATCGTAGCGGTGGAGGGATCCCCAATGGTCTTCTTCCTTGTTTGGCTTTTTAGAAAGGCGCCAGACCTCATAGTCGATCGTATCAACAAGTCCCTTTTGCGAAAGCTCTCCGATCAATAGGTCGACTTCCCTTTTCAGTTGCGAAGGAAGCTCCTCTTGCGCACTGGCCGCCTTCTCAAGTTGTTCAAGGACTAAGCTATAGCGATGCGGCTCTGGCTTAAGCGGAACTGAGGTCTGTGCAAACGGTTCTAAAACCATCGGTCCATCTTGGCGAGCAGGACCTCCTTGCCCTTCGATCGGCAAGAACTGATGCTCTGCAAACCGCAGCTGCTGAATGGCATCCTTGAGCTGTTCGATATAATAATAGGCATTCTTCTGCATCCACCCGATCGGATTTTCCACAGCGGGGCTGCCGATCATCTCGTAAAGTTTGAGATAGATCTTTTCCAGATCCAGCC
>JBFWYS010000231.1:0-6120 GCA_050186175.1 Pseudobdellovibrionaceae bacterium | reverse complement strand
ATCGATGGTGCCCGTGCGATCTGCTAGGGTAAGTGCCATATAGGGCCGGCCGTTTTTACCAAGCAGAATATTTTTTTCTTGAACAAGAAAGGTCGATTCGACCAGCTGACCTTCAACAAAATCGCGAATCCAAATTTTTTCCATCGCCACCACCTACTCCGACCCTACAAGAGGATCGCAAAACAAAGCTGTCGAATCTGAATCCGTGAAAGTCACCTGTGATAAAAAATGATATCCTGGTTTTTTGAAACTAAAAATGAAAGTTCCACCGGTTAAAGTGACATGCCGTTTCTTAAAGGTATTCACTTCGACCCCAGAAATCATAATATTTTTTTTAAAATATTCTGTAATGTCCAAATAAGTTGAGCAACCAGCACCGAGAAGTTTTCCTTCAAAGGATCTCTTTTTTGTTCGACTTAAGAAGAAAACTTTTAGGTCTTCCAAAGATTCATCCGTTTCCAACTGCATACCAAGAATATAAGTTCCATGATCAGGTTTTACAATCCTTGCAAGATCCAGCTCTCCTCCGCCACGGCCTAATCTGATCTTCAAATTTTGCCCACCAATTACCCCCGGGGTCTTTTCAATGAAATAAATCGCTACTGGTAAAAACCGGAGAGATTGAGTCGGATCAACCGAATTGCCCTGGATTTCGTCCCACATCGTAGTTGGGATATTTTGATCCTTAGGAGCGTCACTCATTTCTACTTCTTTAAAAGACGTTTTTTCGAAGATCGTTTTTTTGCTACAAGAGATCAAGGGCAAGGCTAAAATTAGAGCGATCCACATTTTCACAGGGACCCCGTTTCTCGCAATTCAAGAAGCGGGCGATAAGATCCGGAAATCAACAATCCTCTCTCCATATTTTTTCGGGACTCTTCTTGATTTCGGGAGTTGTACCCAAGCCATGCAAGCCCGTTGAGTGCCTCAATCGAATTCGCATCAAAACTCAGAAGCTTTTGCCAATATTCTTTTGCGCAAGCGGCTTGATTCTCGGCTTCGCAGAGTCGGGCCTGAAGAGACGCATTTAACTTAGACAAGCCGATTTGTGTACTCATTTTAAGATTCGCTCTTGCTTCCATATCTCGACCCGATTCACGATTGAGAAAAGACGAAAGTGCCAGGACCTGAGCATCTTTTGGCGCTCTTGCCAAAGCGACCGAAATAAAAGACTTCGCCTTTAGTTCTTCACCCGCTTTCGTGTGGCAAAGCGCATTGGCAGCCTGAACCTGAGGAGAGTTTGCAAGCAGAGGTAGGGTCGCATCACATATCTTTTTGAGGTTTTGCCAATTGACGATTCTTTTATCAATAAGCAAATCTTGAATGTATTCATCAGTCGAATACGGATCCGAATCTAAAAATTCTCCAAGAACACCCGTCGCCTGCTCAGACTGTTTTCTAAGAGTGTAATAAGCCATCATGAGCAAGAAGGCTTCTTGCCGAAACTCAGAAGTTTTTCGCGAGTATCGATGCAAATTAAAAAAGAGATCTTCAGATGAAGACAGATAAGAGCTATCTTTTTTTGCAAGCTCGATGTTGAGAATCGCCTTAGATAACAAAACAATCAGTTCGTTAGAAGATCCCGTCTCAATAGATACTAAAGTTGCCAATGCTCTCTCATATTGCCCTTGTAAGTATTCGATTGTTGCCTGATTGAATTTAGCTTGCCAAAAATTTTCGTTTGTACTGGAACTTTTTTGATAAGCCTCCAGAGCTTGCCTCGTATCTCCTTCGTATGCAAAAGACAACCCAATAGCCCCATATCCTTCAGCATTGGTGTTCATATCCGCCTTTTGAGTTAACACCGTTTCTAACTTTCTTCGGCCCAAAAGTGTTTGTCTCTCTAAAGCTATTTCCAGAACTGCGACCTGAAAATTATTCTCCGGACTTTTTGGATTCAGCTTTTCAGCCTGTCTGAGATAAGCAAGAGCCCTATCGTAAAAGCCAAGGCTACGAGCTCTCAATCCAAGTTGATAGAGCTCTTCAAATGAAGGACCTTGCATCACCGGCATATTTCCGGCTTTTTCTAATTTGTCATAGATAAAAAATCCAAACATTCCGATCAAAGCCAAACTCAAGATCCAAATGAGGGAATTGGATTTCTTCAGGCTCTTTTGAACTCTCGCATCCTGACTTAAACCATATGCCTTAGGAGCGGCCTTGAACTGAGGAGGCGGAGTCGGATTGACAGTTTGTGGAGCGGCCTGAGGTGACTGTGTTTTTAAATTTTTTATCGGAGGAGCTTCGCGCGCCGAAAAAGAATCACTTTTCTTGAGGATCGTCTGACTTGAAATATCGATATCTTCGGGTGCCATTTCGATGGTATCGGTTTGAGTAATAGTTTGCGAACTCAAAGTCGATGTCATGGTGTCTTCTCTAGAGTTTTCTTGCTCTATGCGAAGACTACGAACGGCTTCGATAAAAGATTGTTCTTCGCGAATATAACGCCATCGAGACCCTGGAGCTTGGATTTCGTCGACTAGAGAAACATTACGATTGATGATTTCGTTTTTGACTTCATCTGTGGAGAAAGGCCCCAGAATTCTTCCGGAGGATTTTACAATCCAATGTTTGTTCTCTGGAGCGCCCATGGCCTTCGCCTCTCAAGGTGTCGTAGTCGTAAACGTTTGGCTCAACCGCTCGTCAATGACGAAAGTGCCGCGTTCCTGTCAGCACCAAAGTAACTCCATTTTCAGAAGCAGCTTGTAAAACTTCTTCGTCATTGATGGAACCACCTGGTTGTATGATCCATTTTACGCCATTTTTGGCCGCTAACTCAACAGAGTCTTTAAAAGGAAAGAAGGCATCACTGGCTAACACTGGACTAAAAGAACTTAAACGCCCTTCAAAGTGTTTTTGCATTCTTTCGATGGCATGACCTACGGCTTCGACCCGATTTACTTGTCCCATTCCCAAGCCTAAAGTCTGCCCCTGACCTGCAATCGCGATGGCGTTACTCTTGAGAGAGGTGACCACTTTCCAGGCAAGCTCTAAGTCTTTTTGAATTTCAGTGGTTGGAGTTTGGCCAATGATTTTCCAATCGGAAATCCAATTTTCAAAGGAGTCAGCCGATTGTACCAAAAATCCTCCGGTAATCGCCTTAACGTCCCAAGTTTTTCGTGTCGAAAGCATTTCTGGCCATTCAAGAATTCGTAAGTTTTTCTTTTTTGCGAAGAGAGCGACTGCCTCAGATTGAAAATTTGGAGCGACAACACATTCGAGGAACAATCCTGTGAGCTGCTTTGCACAGGCCTCAGTGACCGGTTTATTGAGAGCCACAATTCCACCAAAAACACTCACAGGATCTGCGGTCAAGGCGCGATCGAGCGCTTGCTCGATGACGTCTCCGACTGCAACACCGCATGGATTGTTATGTTTTACTGCAACAACAGCTGGTTCTTTGAAGGAACGAACTAATTCCGAAGCTGCCTCGAGATCTAAGATGTTGTTATATGAAAGTGCCTTGCCCTGAAGAATTTTTGCAGCATGGAGTCCCGAAGGCGCCGTCGGATTTTGATACCAAATTGCTTTTTGGTGAGGATTCTCTCCATACCGAAGTTCATCTTTTACTTTTATTCCACCAATCGAAAATTCTTGGCCAGGAGTTTCATCGAGAAGCGTATCGGCGATAAATGAGTCATAAACCGAAGTGTGCGCAAATACTTTTCCAGCGAGTTTTCTACGATCATCGAGCGAAAGATCCGAACCTTTTTCCATGATCCACTTGTAGTCAGTCGGATCACAAACCACAGTAAGCCGATTAAAATTTTTTGCGGCCGCTCGAAGCATTGAAGGTCCACCGATATCGATGAACTCGACAAGTTCAGCTCCCTTTACGCCCTTTTTCTTTGCATCCGAAAATGGATAGAGATTCACAACCACGAGGTCGAACTCATCAACACCATATTCTTTAAGAATTTTCTGATCTTCAGTATTTCCAGCGCGGGACAAGAGCCCCATGTGAACTTTGGGATGTAGAGTTTTCACACGACCGTCCATCATTTCGGGAAAACCTGTGTGGTCCGAAATATCCACAACTTTCACTCCGCTATCACGAAGAGTTTTTGCGGTTCCACCGGTCGAAACAACACGAGCTCCGCGATCTGCGTAGGTTTTAATAAATTCGACTAAATTGGATTTGTCAGACACGCTGATAAGGATATTTTTAAACATGCGAGCATCCTAAAGAGCGTCTCGAAAAAGTGCCAGATTCTTTTTGTGGGTCACAGTGCATAATCGGGGCACGATGCAGCACTGCTTAGGGTTCTCGCAAAGGGGCAGTGTGCAAAACTGAGCTTTTCAAACATAGTATATGCGTTCTGTATTGCAATCGGGACTCGCGTCCCGAGCCGAGCGCCCCGAGCCCTCTAAAGTTGGCCATCTGGGCCAACCTTCCTAAATCCTTTTTAGGACACTCTTCGCGTCGACCTCAGGAAAAACTTGCTTTCCCGGCCAGGAAGGCCGGGAAACAACCCTCTCATGGACGGAAGCACATTGCATGCCCTAAAGAAAACTCGCAGCTAAAAGATCCCGCGCATGTAATCGGCAACTAACTAATTAAAACCCAGGCAATTTAGAAACAATCATCTTCAAATCATCATTGGTGAGCAAAATCCCAGCCCCAACATACGCAGATGTTCTCCCAGATTTATTAAGAAGATCATTGCCACCGGCCTTAACATAAATTCCGTGATAAAAATTGTAAGTTAATGCGGCTCTTACGTTCGTTTTTCCGAAATCAAACGCTTCAATTGTAAACTTGAGTTTTTTAAGAAAGAAATCGTAGTCGACTCCAAATCCACCGGCATTGTCGATCAGGCCTCCACGCACGGTAAGGTCCCAAAAAACTTTTGCAAATTGCACAGAAAACTTGGTTTTGCTTCTGTATTTTTTAACTTCGTTAACTTCTGTAACCGTTCCACCTGTGGTAGTTTTGGTATCGGTTTCCTCGGTGACTCCATCTGGGTCATCCACGATCTGGATGAAGTAGTACCGATCTAAACCAGGTTGAATTTTAAGACCAATTGCCGATCTATATGCACCGAGTTTTCCTAAGTACTCCGTATGAAAATCGATGGCGGTTTCTGTTTTGTTAGCCGTGTCCAAAAAACTGCCCACGCCTTCGATGGCTTCGTTTAAACCATCCACCGTCGACTCATCGTTAACAAGACGACCGATGGTTCCCTCACCCTTGTTAATTTTATCCGTGATCTCTTCGATGTTTTTTAAACTTGCATCTAGACGGCGAACGGCGGCTTTAACACTTCCGTCACCTTCTTTGGTCATCAGCTCATCAAGAGTTTTTGTAATGGAATTTACTTGGTCTACGATTTCAGCGATTTGCTCTTTATTTTCACCCGTGATTTGAGCGATGTCCGCAGTCAATTTTTCGATGTTCTGAACAATTCGACCCAAGATATGTTTATTTGTTCCATCGCCCTTAACGGCTTCTTGCAAAGCAGTCGCGACATCCCCAAGAGAATCTGCGATGCCGCCAATTTTTCCGACAACACTATCCAAAGATCCCGAACTCTTCACATTGACGATTTGACCACCCTCAGGAAGCGGAGGATCTCCTTCAGTTCCTGGATAAAGTTCAACATGTTGATCTCCCAAAATACCTTGCGAACGAATTTCGACGGCGGCTGAAACTTTCAGCCCGACATCTCTTTGCACGGTAATATCAACACGCGCCTGTCCATCTATGAGACTGATATTCTTAATCACGCCCACGGAAATGCCGGCGGTTTTTACGGGACTATTTTTAATAAGTCCCGCAGCCGAAGGCAAAATAAAATAAGCTTTGTGAGTTCTTCCCCATGTGCTCGGATCTGAAGTCACTTGCATCGACATGTAGCCGACCGCTCCAGCGACTCCGAGAAAAAGTAATCCGACTTTAAATTCGGGAAGAGAAAAAAGACTCATTCTTTTCTCATCCCCTTAGAAACGAAGCGACGAACCAATTCAATATCGGTTTTAAAGAAATCCTCAGGAGTGCCAAATAAAAGTACTTTTCCGTTATCCAACATCGCGATGTAATCCCCAATGCGAAAAGCCGCTGCTAAGTCGTGGGAAACGACAACAGAAGTGGTCCCTTCGTGAAGACGATGAGTCTCCAAT
>JBFWYS010000230.1:0-6161 GCA_050186175.1 Pseudobdellovibrionaceae bacterium | reverse complement strand
TGCAGCTGTTTTGCAGGAATATTCCTCGGATCGAAAAAAAGAAGATTCTGCAAACGGAACGTCGGCTCACCGGCATTGGGTAAGAAAAAATTGATATTTAAGGAGTTTTTTGAGGATGCGATCGAACTTGAGGCGCTGGATCCTCCTTGCACAGCAGGTCCATTCCAGGGTGAAAAATAAACATGACTTGTCAAAGATGATGCCATTGTCCCTCAGGCTCAGAGGCTCAAGGAAAAATTGCCTATCAACAACAACTTTTCTCTTGAAGAAGTGCACCTACGGCCCGGCAATATTATACCAAGAAAAGCAAAACGAAAAAATGGAATGAAAATTTAGTTAGATAAGATTTTTTCCCGCCGATTAAAGCGGGAAAAAATCAAAGATAAACTACGCAGCATCATGGGATATATGATCGTAGATCCCTTGGACCCTTTGCAACTGCTCGCTGGAAAGTGCAGGATCTTCAGTCATGTCCGCTGTACGTACAGCATGGAGGACAGTTCTTAAATCCTTAGCGCTTTCTTGACGTTTGCACAAGTAGTAGATGTTTGCTTTAAACGCATTGTACAGCTCAGCGTCATCTTTCATGCTAGCCAGCTGGCCTTCCAGAGCAACTCTTCCTTGCGTTTTGAGAAGCTCCATGAATGCGTGCATCTTAACCGCTCTTTCCTTGTTCAACACATCTTGCGCATGATGCCATTTTTCCCAGTAAGCCTTAGCCGTCTTTTTGGCGGCTCGCTCTAAAATATTGCACTCGGCTTCTGGAATGATGTATTGGTCGCCCGTTACCGTAGGACCAACTGGGATCGCGCGGTCCACATACCTGCTGCCAAAATCAGCTGTTGCATCTAACTGAAGATACTCATGTTTTTTAAACGGCATCTGAGCGCTTTGTTCAAAATACTTAGCGCGCACCGCTTGGCGCTCCGCTTTGGAAAGTTTCTTGAACAGCTTAGTGACACGCTCGTCCAATTCCACATCCTCGGCATCCCCTTGCGGCAATACGTTTTCGACACGCTCGAAATCTGGATGGTTTGCTTTCCACTTCCACTCGCGCTCATCGGTCTTCACGTAGCCATAGGCGCAGACGCCTAAGCCAGTTACGCCCATGACCAGGGTCAGGATCAGCGGAAGGAGCGCAAGGCCGTAGCCCCATGTCAATCCTATCGCGACAACCATGGAAATGAACAAGACTGTTGCAATCACAGCGATAAACACCTTGTCATATTCGCCAGGTTTTGCCGAAGAATCCAATCCTGTCTTCCAGAAATAGATATCGATCCCTGCCATAGCAACAACAAGCGCAACGGTCAAGATCAACATTGCAAGCGCCCAGCCTGGAGGCAATGCAAACAGTCCGATCGTTGCCACAGAGACGACCACGCCCAAGATCCCGATCAGCACAAACGTACTGAAAATGACCAAGTTTTTGATCAGCGCACTGCGCACCGTTTTTTCCAATTCAGCTGCTTCTGCTTGAGCTGTCTCTTGAACTGCCGGATTATCGGAAGTCAAGCGTTCAGCAAGCCCTTTTCTGTAGGCATCTTTCACTTTTTCAAGGGCCTCGCCGCCGACTGCGCGCTCAAAACGGGCCTCTTTGCGCGTCTGGCGGTGCTGCTCTTCCAATTTCAATCCGCAGATCTCGAGAGAAGAGAGGTTCAAGAACGCAACTTCTTGAGGCTGCAAGCCCATTTTCTCGCAATATGCGTTCAGATAAGCAGCTTTTGCTTCCTCATCTTGATCGATTGCGTCAAAGAGAGCTTCCACCACCTTCTTCATCTCAGAACGGCTGAGCTCTTTGCCTTGGAGGTTGCCCTCTTCTTTGAGCTTCTTTTCCCATGCGATGAACTGATCGGCAAACTCATTCAAGCACTTTTTCTTTAACCCCTGCTTGAAGCTCTCCTGCCTTGTCTGGTCAGCCCCTTGCAGCTTCTGCAGTTTCACGTGCGTGTCCGCATGGGCCTGGGCGATTAAAAATGGGACAGCGCTCTCAGTTTTGTTCAACCCGTGCAAGAACTTGCCCGATCGGTACAGGTGGTATCCTCCCCATACTCCCATGAACAGATAGAAAAGGCCAAAGAAGAAATTCCCGACGACGCCAAGCGCAAATGTCACCTTGCCAAGCACTGTCGTTGCGTTCATTGCCGTATTGACATTGCCGATCTCGCTTGCGATCATTGTGCCGCGATAGCCCAGATAAAATCCGCCTCCGATCCCTTGCGTGATACCGCGAAGCGTATCTAAACTGCCATCGACCTTGCCTCCAAAATCTCCCACTCGGGAAGCTTTTTGGAAACGGTCCCAAGCTTTGAACGCCGCATAAAATCCCATGAACACGTTCTCGCCGGTCGTCACCCCGATCGCTTGGTAGACAGGATCTGTCCCTAAGTCGGCCAAAGTCCTTCCGAAATAGGAGATATCGGCCACGACATCTTCTGTCGATCCAGCTCCTCCAGAGATCGGATAAGCGGTTGCACTGCTCTTTGCAGCTTGAGATGCAAGCATTCCTAAAAAGGCTTGCGCCTCCGGAGTGGAAATCGGCGTAAACGGCGCGATCGGTTCCACGACGTGAGCATCTGCTATTAAAGGAGTTTGTTCATTTGATTGAAGGTAATGATTGACCGCATCATTCGATAAACAAATAGGTAGCCGCTTTGTTCCTGGCAAATATGAATCGACGTTAAGATGTCCCGAGCCAGTTGGTGTAACTGAACCATTCGGTATTTGATCATATTGTGTATTTGTTGCCATAGCAGCCCCCTTTGGGCAAAAGTTAAATAATTTATTTAAAAGGTCATGGTTATCTTTGTTTATTGGTTAATGGGTTTTGACATATATATTTTACTACACAACATTTAAATGTTTAACTAAAATATCAAAATAATTCGAAACAATACACAATTAAATCACAACAAACTCAGAATCAATTACATAACAAAAAAACACACTAAAATATTTAGTATTACATAAAACACTAACATTCAAAAAGTTGCAATTATCATTTTAATTAAGTATAATTAAGATCAATAAATTAAATAACTAACACAATCTAATATGGCTGTTTTAAATACTTCAACATCAGCTTCCATTTCCTCTTCTCAACCGGGACCGGTCCAGTCTCAGCCGCTCCTGACCACCCAAATCATCATAGGAAACAAGCTTTATATCGTTGAGGCCTATCTGGACGACGGCCATGGAAATCCACTTCCTAGTTCTGTTCAATACAGCCGAGAGTCCCTGCAACAGATCAAAACCCATGCCCAAGAGCTCTTTACAGCCCACGAACTTCACCATAACACATTGAACCAAGGGCCTTTAAATGTTATCGGCGCTAGTTCCCAAGGACTGATCCGACATGACAGAAGCACCATTTCTCATGACTTCCTGGTCGAGCCGCTCGATCGAGCCATGGCAGCCCGCATTGCCTCCGAGGATACAACCTTGGATGCTTCCGCCCTGAAGGCCCAAGACATTTGGAACCGCCTGAGCACAAGCATTTTGACAGGACAAACATCCCCTTCCCTTTCCACAACGAGCAGCCCGCAGGCTTTAAATACCCCCCCTGCCGACTTAACAACACAAGCCGATCCCCTCGCCACATCAAGGTCAAACACCCGATCCACCCCTTTCGCACCATCGCAATCAGCCGATCCGTTTAACTCCGATCCCCTCGCAACGCCAAGGTCGAGCACCCAAGCCAATCCCTTATCCCCATCTCATTTAGATGATCCCTTCCACCCTTCTTCAACACCACGGCCCACTCCTCAAACAGATCCATTAGCTCGAAATACAACTGCTATTCCGACGCCAATTACAGATGATCCATTGACCACAACAACACCTATTAGACCGACCGCTACGCTCACACCGCCTGGCGACGGCGCACCCGTTCTATCCGATCCAAGCACTCGCACAGAACAACCTTTAGCCACTCCCCGGATCGACGATCAAACAACGGCTATTCCAATCTGCCCCCCAAGAAGGATCGTCCTATCGACAGAACTGCAGCTCAAAAACCACGACTTCACAGCTGATGATTGGTATGAAACGATCCCTCTGCGCGCACGTTTGAGAATTTGCCAAAACATCTTGAAAGCTCAGAGCATTTATCCAGTTGAACGGAGGGTGTGGGAAAGGTTCAAAGAGATTCAACAGCGTCAACCAACGCAGGGAAGCGCTCAGACCACTCTGCAGCTCGTCCAGGAAGAAGTTCGAAGGCTGCAGCAGCAGTGCAATGCTCAGACTGGCGGATTGTCACGACGTCAACGGAATCGAGCAGAGCATTTCCTAAAGCGCTATGCCCAGCATGCGCCAGCGGAAGAGCTCCATGATTGGATCAGGCGCTACAGGTTTAACGAGCAGTTCTTTAACTTCTTCGAAGAGCAAATCGAAGCGGAAGGCCTTCCGATTGCCGAAACAGAACGCGCTGCTTGGGCAAGGGAACACTACGAGGAAGATATGCCCCGCTTCGTCCGCGTCCTAGAACGGTACCTCGATAGCAATTAGAGAGCTTTCTAATCTTTGAACCTATCCCAGTAATATGGCTTCGTCGATTTATCTTCAAAATTTTCATGCTCACTCGCGGCTTGCCAATTTGGCAATGGTCACTCGCTCCGCACCGCTTTCACTTGAAAATTTTGAGGCTGCGGATTGACGAGAAGGTACGGTGTACCTTCGCAGTAAGGAGCAGGTAAAGCAGCCATGGCTGCGAACCGGTTTTGCCAAATTCCCGATTCTTCATGTTGTTTCGGTATAAACCTCTTAATACAAGCTGCTAAAGAAATTTATATTCATTATCCCATTTTCCAAAATGAAAAGAGCTCTTATGAATGATTTTTATCCTTTTTTCCTATCCTGCCCCTTCTGCTATCCTGCTTTTATCTTGTATGACTTCCCCAAATTAGCTTATTCAAAATAAAAAGACTTCTATTAGCCATTGAATGTTCATCGCTGAATCCTTCTTTCCTAATTAGATTCCACTACTTTTAAACAAAAAATATCATGAATTTATTTTTTATTATAAACAATAGGCCAACATAAAATTTTAAATAGACCTCCCTCACGACAAAACACATCATTCTAACAAAACAATAAAATTTTAATTAAAAACAAACAACGCATTAAATTTTTTATGACAAAACAAAATAACAACAAATATATTTTAAATAAGAAATCGAAATTTTAATTTTCATGTAAATCAAAAAAACAACAACAAAACAAATCATCACTAAAAAACAAAGAAACATTAAACTTTTCTAAAACAGAAAAAACGAAATTTTAATTAGTAGAAAATTAAAATAGTAAAATTATTAATCTTACAGAAACTGAATTTTAATTACTTGCAAATGCAAAATTGATTGAACTAAATCGTGATTGTTTATTATAATTTAATTGTAACGCAAAAAAACACTGAATTAACCTTTCATAATTAAAACAATTTAGTTTCGGAGGAATTTAATTATGGCTTTTATTCTAAATAGACTTGGATTCGGAAGTCCTGCCGCAGAGCAAACTCCACCAGTCGACACAAATACAGCTGGCAATACAACTGGAACTGGAGCAACAAATCCAGCAGTAGAAACTCCAGCAAACACAACTCCAGTTGCAACTCCAACTGCAGTTGACACTGCAGCTGTTGTCAACACTGTTGTTGATCCTATTCTGCAATCAAAACTTCAATTGACTGGAAAAGGTCAAACAAAAGTTGATGCTCTTTATGAGACGACAGTGACTAACGTTTCTAACGTTGTCTACAAATTCTTCAACTGGATGTGCTTCCAATTCGGCAAGCTAACTAGCTCAAGCGCTTACGGCACAGCTAACGGTCAAGACATCGCTATCAAAGCGGCTGCTAAAGACTTTAATGATGCTACAGAAGGTCTGATCCGGGCTGCTTATCATAAGAGCTTGTCAGACGTTGAAGCAAGACAGCTGGGTATCCCAACTTCTAAATTCACAGCTGATAACGTAGTCCTTATTTCTCACGAGCAGAACAGAGCCCTAGCTCTGAACTCAGATTACGATGTTGCTGTACGGAAGTTCAACACAGCTTTTGCTGCTGCATTAGTTGCTGGCGATGCTAACCCATCGATTGAAAAGACACAAAACTTCATGAGAGGAGCAATCGCTGCTCTGTCTGACGAGAAAACTGCTACTAAGTT
>JBFWYS010000229.1:0-6169 GCA_050186175.1 Pseudobdellovibrionaceae bacterium | reverse complement strand
TGATAAAATCAAAGGCATTCATTTTTGGACTGAACTCGCAATAGGAAACCTTGGAGTCCTTTTTTATGGCTCCTGTTTTTTCGTTCGGAATTAGAAATGTTCCTGCAAACGCCCATACACAATTTTTAATCTGTTTTGTTTTTACGTTCACTGTACAAGTGAAGTCGATCGACTCTGGAGGATAATCGCCCTCACAAAATGTATCACCACACACGTCATTAAATGCTTTCTCTAAATTACGAACTGCTTTGTAATAGATTTCATTTTTGGCCAACGTTTCGTCGATTAATGAACCGTAGATTTGCTCAGAAGCCGCTGAAGCTGAAAGAGCCGCAAAAAGAACACAAACGAACACGAATGTTTTTTTCATAATTACTCCTAGATTATCGATAGAGATTTATAAAATAGCGCCAACCTTTTAGGGTAAAAAAATGTAAAGTTTGAAATTAAGCCAAGCCATTCTAAACTTTTTGCAGGGGTTCCCATGAGCGTACACACTAGATTGCTTCTGAAGCGTCCACTGCCGGAGCTTTGTTTAAAGCGATAAACTTACCTGACTTGAGACAAGGACGGGCAAGATCTGGCCTGGACAGCCCCTCCGAAAAGCCGAATACTGCCCATAACGGCGGCCGCAAATTCAGGAGGTGGTTTTGTTGCAAATTTTATTGCCTTTGATCGGTGCTTTACTGCTTATTTCTGCTTGTCAGTCGACAGCTCCAAGAAAAGCAGCATCGGCTGATGCAACTAAAGATCCGCGCATGGAAGGCCTGGACCCAGAGCAGGTTCAAAAACTGCACGATCTCTTTAAAGGCGTTATGACCTCAAGACATGGGTCCACGACTTCGCCAAAAAAATATCTAGGTAGCGAAAAAGTTCAGCGCGCCGTATTTTTAAAAACACAAGGCTGTGCACGCGGAACTTTTGAAGTTGCAGAAAATTTGGATTCATCTTTAAGCGTGGGACTTTTTGAATCGGCATCGAAAAGACCCGCTTACATGCGGATTTCTAGCGATACAACGCCCGATACGCCGGATCAGAAAAATGGCACCGTTGGAATTTCGATTAAAGTCCTTGATGTGCCCGGGAAAAAGGTTTTGCTTGGAGAAGAGGACAATATGACTCAGGATTTTTTATTGCAGAATCACCCTGTTTTTTTCGTGAACAATTTTGCTGATTTTTTATTCCTCTTCACCGATCCAGTCCAAATCTCCCAACAACCAAACGGAACCGAGCTTCTGGCGCACTATCAAAAAATTCTCGATGTGGACATGGTAAAAGAAGTTAAAGACGTTCTTGCCACGTCCTATTGGAGCACAACACCCTATAAATTTGGCGAGAACTTAATTGCCAAATACAAAGTCGTGCCTTGCTCGATGGGATCAAAGACGCCCTCTCAAGAACCAAACTATCTTGCGACATCGCTAAAAAAAGATTTAGAGAAAAAGGGAGCTTGTTTTGAGTTTCAAGTTCAAACGCGTCCCAATGATCTGACAGGGCAGGCTCTTTTAGAAAAGGCGACTGAGCCTTGGGATGAAAAGACGTTCAAGCCCCACACCGTTGGCCGCCTTCACTTCCCGGCTCAAAACATCGATATCCACGCGCAAAAATGCGAGGACATGGCATTTACTGTTTGGCATTCGCTGCCGGCGCACCAGCCTCTCGGCTCGATCAACAAAGGGCGGGGTCTCATCTACAAAATTCTAAGTGATTACCGCCGGCACGAGCGTAATGGCTATCCTATTCTAGAGCCAACAAACTAATCTGCATACATTGCTAATAACTCACACACATCGTGGCTCCAGTTTCGGGGCTGCAACCTTTCCAGTAGGTCTTCTTACATGTGTTGTTTTCAGGTGTTACCCAATGGCCCGAAGCCAAACAGTTTTTCCAGAGAGGACTTTGAATATTTTTAGCCTGTTTATGAACAGTGCCTATCATAAATGATAAAAAGGCGCGACTTTGGGCAGTCGTAATACCAAAGGATTTGGCGACCTCTTTAATTGCGGCATCTGTTGGCATTTCGAATCGGACCATTTTTCTTACATCTCTTTCCGTAAGTCCGATTTCTTGCAGGGCCGAAGAATCACCTGTGCGACTCGTTGCCAATACTTGATCCAATTTTTTTACAGCACTGGCTGAGAGACCAAACTCTTTTCCCCATTGTTCTTTGGCTTCGACATTAAACACCATGCTGCTGCAGATCGGACGATTTTCGCATCCGTTACGATCACAGAAACGCTCTTGACGACAGTTCCCACCGTTTCCATCGTCAGGATTTTTACCTCCGTCACCGTCGCCAGGTTCTGTGCCCCCACCGTCTCCAGGTTTGGAGCCGCTATCGGGTCGTCTACTAGAACCATCCGCTTTGCAGCCCGATTTTGATGAACAACTGCGCGCCTGTTTCCCTCCGTTTCCAATTCCTCGACTTGCATCGCTTTTATATTTACAGCCTGCGAGCAAAGGGCCGGCAATTATTAAGAGGGTGAAAATTCGCAACATGTAAAACCTCCTCAAGGTAGGGTTCAAAAAAGTTGAGCCTCGAGTCGGCTTGTTTTGCGACTAAGAGTCAATCAACGGATTGACCCATGAATGTATTTTGATAAAACCTGCAAAGATTCGAAAAGCCTATTTGGATTCACAATTATATGTAGAAGAAATTTAATGAAAGTAGCTAAGCTCGGGAGCCAAGAGAATCCTGACCTGAGCTTAGATAAAGCCGCCAGGAAGTGGTCCCCGAAGTATGGCTTGTTTATTGCTCTGACTCTAAACAGAGGCATGAACACCCTTTTGTACTTACAAGATGCTGTCTAAGTCATTGACGGCTGTTCGCATTTAACGATTCAAGCATAGGGAGCTTTTATGAAAATATCGATGACACTTTTTCTCTTCCTTTTCACCACTAACACTTGGGCAGCAGAATCAACATGGAAGCTTACAAGTAAAATCGAAGGACCGCAAAGCTTCGACTGTAGCCAAATAATTGTTTTGATGGAAGCCGAGAATGCAGTTCGAATTGATCGCGAAGGTAACACATCTGTTAACATGGACTTTTCCGAAAAGCCTCAGTGCAAAAAGGCGAACTCAAGCAACATTATTGGCGGGGTTCGTTGTTACGCCTCAAGAAAAGACCAAAATGGCGACATTTTGGAATATCGTTTATACGATTGTTCGACGTCCAACCCCTTCCGTAGGGAGTGCAATCCTCTTAAAACGGAGCCATCCACAGTTGTTCAAATTCAGAATTCACGTCTCAGACTTTCGATTCGAACTGGTTGGATTTCGGACCCCGTTTTTACTTGCGAATATTCGAAATAACTACGAAACTCGGCTCGGCACCGGGTTTAAAAAAACTCCAAATGCTCAGCCTGCCATCATAAGCGTTCCAAGAACAGCTTGATCCTCGGCTAAAAACTCAAAAATAGGCTTCCTGCTAAATCGTGTTCGGTCATTTCCCGCAATCTGGCAGAGGAAGACAGTTTTCACTCTCAGAGGGACACTTTTTACAGTGAACTCCACCTACAGGAGTTGCAAAGTCTTCCGACAAAACACGAATCTGATACGCAGACTCCTCGCCTGCCTCTTCATTACATTTTCGACATGTTTCTTCGCTGCAACAAAACTTTCGGTCGCCGCATGGCATGCACCCCGCATTTGCAACATTCGCAGACTGAGCTGCCATAAAACAAACAGCCGTTAACAAAACCATTTTTAACATTATCCCCTCCTCTGACTCGATCCTTAACTCTCGATCCTACAATGAAAAGATCTCACTGGTGGTGATCTACTCTCCAAGTAGTAGAGACTCTTTGGTCTTGTCCAAACACATTTTCAATTTAAAGCGAAATATCACTTTGACGTTATAGCCCTCTTTTACAGATTGTAAAAGAAACTATTTTGAAATAAATATTTCGATTATGGAAATATTTGAACTTAAGTACTTTTTAGCCGTAGCCCAAATCGAAAACGTCAACAGAGCCGCTGAGCAAATTCACGTGTCCCCTGGTTCGCTTAGCAAAGCCATTACACGACTTGAGTCGGAGTTGCAGACTCCCCTATTTTTTAAGTCAGGCCGAGGCATTCGATTAACTCCGGAGGGCATGGTCTTAAAAAGAAAGGCGGCACAAATTCTTCAACTGGAAGAAGACACTCGACTCGAACTCACAGGAAAAGAAACAGGTAGTTTAAACATCTACATCTCCAGCGAAGAGGTTTTACAAACATCCTGCGGAATTGATCTTCTGCAAACGATCAATAAGCATTTCCCGATGGCGCGAACCCAATTTTTAATTCGCAGCGAACAAAAAGCCATCGATCAGGTAATGGAGGGTGAAGTCCATCTGGCCTTTATCACTTTAGATCCTCCTGTTGGCGTTGAATCGAAGATTTTAAAAAAAGTGGAATTCAAAACCTGCGCCTCAACAAACCATCCGCTTTTTAAAAAATACGGCCCTAAACAAGGCATCCCCGTAGAAGAAATATTGAAGCACCCTTTCGTTGCACCTGACTCAGCAATTTTAGGAAAAATCGCAAAATCCTCAAGTATCGATGGTTGGCGTGATGATAAATTCCCGCGACAAATTAAATACAAAGTTTGCGGATTAAAACTAATGGAAAACTTGATCAACGAAGGTTTAGCCCTGGGGTATCTCCCCGATTATTTTGTTGAAAGTGCGGGCCTGACTCCGTTAAAAGTTACGGGTTGCCCGTATTCTTGTCACCAAACAATTCGCGTGATCGCAAAAGATCCTTCATCACTCGGGTGGCTAAATAAATTATGGGACGAGTTTTGATGGCGTTGAAACTATCTAGGACCGGTCAGGAGTTCTATAAAGACTCGCAATGGCTCATGATGAGGCCGCAACAAACACCGCTGCAACGCTTTTCGATTGCGTCTACAAAGCTAAGTAGTACAGTAAGCATCGTTCAACGACATTGACATCGATCATAATATCGGGTTACGATGTCGTATGTCGGTAAAAGTATCATCTAAATTCCAAGTCGTAATCCCAGAAGAAGTGAGAGAGTCTCTCGATATTAAACCTGGTTTAGAAGTCGATGTTTTGGCCAAAGACGGAATCGTTTATATTGTTCCGATAAAAACAATTTCGTCTCTCCGAGAGACAGTAAAAAAATATGGAAAGCCTAATATCCGAGATCTTAGAGACAAAAAAGATCGGAAATTGTAAATGGTTGTCGACAGCTCGGTATGGATGGAGATGATATTTGACGGCCCTCTTCGTAAAAAATGCGAAGACCGAGTAAAAGGAATGGCCGTTTTAGTTCCCTCATCAGTTCTATTTGAAGTTTATAAAAAAATCAAAAAACAAATTAGCGAGGAAGTCGCTCTTGAGACCGTCGCGGCTCTAAGTAAATACAAGACGATTGAAATCACCAGAGATATTGCCCTATTAGCAGCCGATCTCTCTTTAGAGCAGAATCTGGGAATGGCCGACTCCCTTGTATTGGCCTGTGCAAATGCAAACAAAGTAGGTCTTATCACACTCGACAATGACTTTACTTCAGTTCCAAACGCACAAGTCATTCGATGACAATTGCGTTGACCTTCTCAACGCGTCTCAGTAGTAAGGGCCATGATTCGTAAACACATTTCTACTTTACTATTCCTAGTTACTGCAGTTTTTCCAACGGCCTTTGCGAGCCCCGACAAAAAGATGACCCTGCTTCGAACCTCGAAAATTTTCGATTCGGTTTCTGGGGCGTACTTACTCGACCGAGATATTCTGATCTCTGGGAATCGAATCGTCGATGTTCGAAAAAAAATTTCTGCTCCTGAGGGGACTTCGATCTTGGATCTTCGCAAATACACTCTGCTCCCAGGTCTTATTGATACTCACACGCATCTTATGCTTTTAGATGAATCATTTGGACAGGCAGACTCGTCTGAAATGCTACGAAATGTTAAAAAGGGAACGGCCTTGCGAGTTCAGGAAGCAAGGCCTCGCGCGAAGGACTATTTAGCAAATGGAATTACTACGGTTCGAGAGCTCGGCAATTCAGGCGAGTTCGGCGATGTCATCCTCAAAAGCGAAATCGACTCTGGAAAAATTATTGGACCCCGTATCATCACCTCAGGGCCTGGCCTAAGCCCTGTTAATGGACAACTTCCCGAAGGAACGGATCCAAAGATTGTAGCTCTCGAGTATCGGGT
>JBFWYS010000228.1:0-6175 GCA_050186175.1 Pseudobdellovibrionaceae bacterium | reverse complement strand
GTGTAACACTCAAGTTTACATCCACTCCCGAAAGGGTCTGACACGGCTTTGGTATAATTCTACCTCAGCCAGAGGTCCATTTGTGGATGAACTCCTTAGGGGATGCTCGCTTTCTTACATTGTCTTTATATTGCTTAAAAATTGAATCTTTCTCATCGGTTTTCAATGCTATTGCTAATGACATATTCTCAAGCATTCCTCTGGCAGTAATAGCTGCGGCCCTATGAAATCCTGATCTTAAACTCTTGTAAGAGGCATGGCAGTCGACAATACAATTAGTAAGAATCATCATGCATGAAAGTTCTTTATCCGAAAGCAAACTCGGCTTCAGTACTTCCACAGATTTCCTTAGGGCAGAAGTTGATTCAAAAATAATTATCCAGAGCTGCTCGAGCATGAAGTCATAATCATCGTTTTTATAGACTAAATTTGTGCCGATTCCATGCTCGATGGCTGCCCTCAGATTCGAAGGAGTATCCATCCTGCCTCCAGATTCCATAAGTTTAGAGTTTAGGTGCTTCTCGCAAAATAATATCTGTTATCGTTCTTGCGAACCACCTCTTTCCTCTCCGAGGCTTAACGCCCTTTTGATTTAAATACTCCGCAATCTGATGAGGGCGCTTGCCTGCCTTGGAAATCTCTAAGATCAACCGTACATTTTTATACTCAAGAGGATTTATGACCAGTTCCCCCGACAGCCAAGCATACCCATATGGCGCGTTGGGCCTAACGGCCTTTCGCCAAGATCTTCTAGGAATATTATTGGCCTTCATCTCATCAAAAAGCGTGGAAGCAGGCATTCCCGCCATCGCAGCAGATTCTGCAATGGAATGACCTTTTTCATAAAATTCGACCGCTTTCTCAGTAATTCGGCGATGGGCAATATGACGGAATTCAATAATTTCATGGAGATGGAGCGGTTCGGATATTAAGAAGTCACCCCATCCAATTTTTTTCTTCAATAATATCAACAGCCTACCAAGCAAACCCATTCTTCACTCGAACCAGATTTTGAGTTTGATATCCGGTATTGCTAATTTACTCCCTGTTTTTACAAACCCGCTCTCGTTCATTCACAAAAAAATCCATCTGTGTTAGCTGATGCTTGTTCAAAGACAGAAAAGAAAAGGAACTGCGAATGAAAACATATTTCAAGATGTTTGTTACTGTTTTAATTTTTCTTAGTGTTCCAGCTTTTGCTCTTTCCGATATTTCCCAAGTTGATTCTGATTATGAATTTTTTCAAACCTGCAACGAAGCTGGCAAGCTCGCAAAAAAAATTAACACGAGCATGGGGTTTCCGATCCAAATTATCGATTGCGAAGATACAAAATATAAAACTCTAAATTCTTTGCTCGAAAAAGTTTGGAGAGCTTATCAAAATGAACTGCCTCATCTCGCAGAATTTCCCATGCCTCAAATTGTTTTGTCCGAACGTCCCGATCCAGATGCAGCAATTCTTCCTCTAAACCCTGCTACGAAGAAAATACCGTGGTTAATTGTAGCCACGACGGGATTGATCGACACCAAGATGAGTGACGAAGGCCTTATGGGAATACTTGCGCATGAACTTGGACATGCGGTCTTAAAACATTCTCTACCTAGTGTTCCCACATCCACAATTAAATTTTATTTTGCAGACGAACGAAAAGAACCTCTTGGCTTTCTGCAAATTGATGACAGCGAAGCTCGCTCTCTGGGAGAAGAATGGTTGGCAAACGCTGCCATTGCGGGAAATGCATACGCATGAATAAGCTTTGGATTTGAAGACAGTTTAAAGTACCAACGTGCTACCTCACCATAGAGAATGGACAGAAGGTCGGCAGGCGGAAATTCTCCGAACATTTCTGATGGGAATTGGATTGCCACCTGTGAGATTTCATGATCTTAGGGCGAGTTGGGCAACGGCCCTACTTGGCTTGGGAATTGAACCCGCAAAAGTGATGATTGCCGGTGGGCGCTCCGACATTAAGACCATGATGATCTACATGCGCAAAGCGGGAATCTCAATAAGAGGAATGACCGACGATTTGCGACTGCATGATCCCGAAAAAACCGACGGCAAAGTGTTCTCACTGTATAGAAACAGGGGTTAAGTTATGCTGAATACGACACTTTATTGGTGCGAATTTAAAACTTTCCAAATTTGGAAAGCTCTGGTAAGATGGGATCACTATGTTCCGGCATTATAAACTCAAAGTTTATATCAACGGAACGTGGTTTCACGATGCGCTCATCGACCCTCATGTCACCGAACGACACGGAGATTCGATAGACGATCAACTGGTGTTGAAACTTGTGGGACTGCTTCACATGAAGTCTTACAAGTCGGAAGACACTGATGAAAACGGATTTGAGTATTTCGTGCATAGCGAGCTTTACTTGGACGGCAAACTCTACCGCATGGTTTGGTTGGTGCCGCCCGATAAAAGTTATATCGGCGTTAGAACTGCTTTCAGGAGGCGATCACATGGCAAATAAAAAGTTCAACTATCCCAGCGAAGAAACGCTGAGAAAAATGGACAAGAAGCTTGCTAAAGTTAAAGGCTCAGCAAGCCTACCGCCCGATGCAAGTCCCGTCGATGTTTTGAAGCACGAACTGTGCGCTCAATTTGTTCGCTATCATCGTGAATATGAAGTGAGCCAACGGGAACTGGCAAAGATCATCGGTCTCAGCGAGGCACGAATGAGTGAGATCCTTCACTACAGGCATGGACGGTTCACCGCCGACCACCTGATGAAGTATCTTGCCAAGATCAAGCCAAACTTGAAGGTTAAGGTCGCATGAGGGCAACCGCAGAACCCCAAAAATGCGGAGCGGCAATGCCTACAAAAGATGCCATTTGTAACAGATTGTCGTTGGCGCGATAATGCAGCAGTAGTATCAACACCTTGGAGGGGCATTAGAACCCCTTCCATTTCTTTCTTCAATAATTTCGGGCTCTTCTCAGCAGTTGATGGAAAAAGTAATTCCACTATAAACCGAACGATTTGTGGCGCCACAAGATCAAGACGATCTAAATCCTTTTATCAACTTCCAGATTTCAACGAGCGTAATCGGAATGACCGAAAATGGTAAAATGAAAATCAGGTCTGAAATCGACAGCGGCGTTAGGGTAAATACAGATTGAGAGAAAGGAATATAGTGCAGGCTCAATTGAAGGAATCCTGTCAATACGACAACACCCAGCAGCCACAGATTACTAAATGCTCCGACCTTCCAAAAAATCCGAGTCGTTGATCTTGCACCAAACGCGCGCAACATTTGACTAAAAACAACAGCTGGAAAAATAAGATTTCTTGCATGAGATTCGCCGTAATGTCCAAGCAAATACCAATACAAGCCAAGCATCACAAATGCTTCGATCAGGCCCACGCACAATATATGTCCCCATTCGGCACGGCCCAAAATATTTTCCCTTGCGGTTCGCGGAGGACGCTTCATGAGATCCGGTGATAAAGGATCTGCGATCAACGTCAGTGCAGGCAAAGCATCCGTAACCAAATTGATCCAAAGAAGATGAGCAGCAAGCAATGGGAGTGGTAAGTTAAAAGAAATTGCACCCAGAACCAAAACTATTTCTGCAAAGTTCCCGGTCAGCAAGTAAGTAACGGCCTTTCTAATATTCTGAAAAATATTTCTGCCCTCACGAACTGCGGCGATAATCGTTGCAAAGTTATCGTCGGCAAGAATGAGGTCGGCAGCTTGTCTAGTCACTTCTGTTCCAGATTTTCCCATCGCAATGCCTATGTGCGCCTCACGTAGTGCTGGGGCATCGTTCACTCCGTCTCCCGTCATTGCTACTAAAGCGCCCTGCTCTTTCCAGTGACGCACAAGCTTGAGTTTATCTTCAGGGGTCGCCCGTGCATGAACACGCGTTTCAAGAGATTCTCCATCTAAAACCAAACCTAACTCACGTGCAATTGCCGTGGCTGTTTGTGGATGATCGCCTGTAATCATAATTGGAGTAATCCCCGCACTCCGAGCCTCTTTGATCGCTTGCATAGCTTCTGTGCGAGGAGGATCGGCCATCCCAAGCAGACCCAAGAACTTTAAATTTGTTTCACTTTCATTTTTCCCGACCGCAATGGCGAGTACACGTAATCCTCGGGTAGACATATCAAAGACCGCTTTATTGATAGCGTTCGCATTCAAAAGATCCTTAGGACATAAAGGCAGGACGCTTTCTACGGCACCCTTTACATATGTAAAACCATCTTGCCGAGAAATCGACATTCGCTTTCGCTCAGAATCAAAAGGCTCGGATCTAACACGAGAGTTTTCCTTTTCGATATTTTCTTTAAGAATACCTCTTTCAAAGGCAGCAATCAGAATCGCTACTTCTGTAGGATCCCCTGTTCCTGAGGTACCCTCTTTGTCCAGCTCTGCATCACAACATGATGCCCCGGCTTTCAACAACGCAAATTGATCTTCTCCCCAAATCTCGCGAACTCGCATATCCCCGGTGGTTAAAGTACCCGTCTTATCGGTGCATATAACTGTGACCCTTCCCAAAGTTTCTACACTTGGAAGTTTGCGAATAAGAGCATTTCGGGCCGCCATCCGTTGAACTCCGAGGGCGAGCGCTACAGTAACAATTGCCGGGAGTCCTTCCGGAACAGCGGCAACAGCGAGTGAAACTGAAAAAATAAGAATCTCGCTCCACGAGTTGCCCTGAAAGAAACCAATCACGGCGATAAGTGCGACGATCCCAAGGCATATATAAAGAAGATTCTTTCCCACTTGAGCGAGCTGAATCTGAAGTGGCGTGGTATCAGACTGCGCAGTTGAAATCAGATGTGCAATTTTACCAAGCTCAGTTTTCATTCCTATGGCGGTCACGCGGGCCGAAGACGTGCCATTGGCCACCGAGGTTCCCATAAATACCAATCTAGATCGATCATCCTCAGCAGACTTGCTCACAGGAAAACTCTCTCCCGTCAGTACGGCTTCGTTCACCTGCAGTCTAGAGGATTCTAGAATTTCTGCATCGGCTGCCACGATATCACCTGCCTCTAAAATAAGAATATCTCCAGGTACTACGTCGTGCGCTAAGATCACGATCTGTCGTCCACTTCTTAACACTTTTGCCCTCGGAGCGGTCATCTCCCGCAATGCTTCGATGGCTGTTTCGGCACGATACTCTTGAAAAAAACCAATCAATGCGTTCACCACCAAAATAGCTGCAATGGCCAACGCTTCGACGGCCTCTCCGAGAAAAACTGATATTAAACATGCAAAAATAAGAATGATGACCAACGGACTTTTAAATTGCCCAACAAGGAGTAACCAAGCAGGACGGTTTTTCTCACGCTGAATTTCATTAAGACCAAATTTAACTTGTCGTTTGGTTACTTCCTCTTGGTTTAAACCAACAATTGAATTACTGATCGATCCGTTCATTCCTTGTTCTCCGCTTCTATTCTAAATCTGAGCAAGATCAGGGCCATTGGCATACTCACTGCTAGTACCTAAACGAAGCACCTGAGATTCGCTAGATCGGCGAGCCATGAAAGTTCGTCGGCCAAAAAGTCCCGGCGACTGTTCTCGTATGGACAAAGTGTCTCAAAAATCAGATGCGGATAATTAAATCGTAATAAGGAGTAATACGTTGAAAATGTTTTTGGGATTTGGGCCACATGGTCAGACCAGTGCAGCAATTAAAGGAGCATATAACCGTTCGTTCATCCAAAAGGTGAATCGTGGACTGAGTGAAGGATCAAAAATTGTTTCAGCTCATCACGGTAGCCTCACATGAAAAAGAAAGTTTCATTCGAAAATCTGACTGGGTTGAAAAAACGATCGACCGGTCTCAATGACGTCGAAGTCAGTCAACAGCGTTTGCGCTTTGGGTTGAATGAGATTGTAGAACGCGTTGGCAATCCGTGGCTCGATCTGCTCAAGGAAACTCTCAAAGACCCGATGATTTGGTTTCTCTTTGGGATCGGAACTGTGTTCATCCTCGTTGGTGATAAACAAGAAGCTATCATTCTATTTCTAGCGATCTTACCCCTTCTTATTATGGATGCCTTTCTGCATTGGCGAACACAAGCTTCCACCGCCGCTCTTAAAGGACAACAGACGACGGAAGCGACTGTCATTCGCAACGCCCAACAAATCACAATCAATTCACATGATGTTGTTCCGGGAGACCTCATTGTGTTGTCACCAAAG
>JBFWYS010000227.1:0-6181 GCA_050186175.1 Pseudobdellovibrionaceae bacterium | reverse complement strand
ATTCATACACGACTTGGTTGTCTTTTAGGGTCGCCACTTGTCTCTCACTGCCCCAAGATCCTTTGGCGAAAATTAGTCCTTCGTTATCGATGTGACTTTCAAAAGAGGAACACCACCAAAACATCAGCAAACATTTTGTATTCGCCGTCACACGCCTCTGATTCACTTTGACTTCATAGGGACCAAGAGCTCCCTGATCTTTCCAAACCGAGCAACTTCTTTGCGCCCGCAGATCTTGCGTGGACGTACATCCATTCAATAAAACTAAAACACTTATTAAGATGAGGATTGAGTTCATTGAATCCCCTCACAAAGTGGAATTTCAAATGTGCCATTAACCACATGATCCTCATCCATGTAGATGTAAGCTTGGCCTACAACTTTATCTTCAGTAATCTCGAGGATCTTGATTTTACCATTCCAAGTAACAAGGTTATGACTTCCACTCCCATCCTGGACAAAGAAGGTCGCCGATCTCAGCGGTGAACCCGTACCGAGCTTTGTTTCACCCGTTTCATCTTTCACTCTCATTAGTACACTTCGGTCGCCATACCCAAAATCATTACACGGATCTGCACTCTCTTTGTTAGTCAGAGTAATAGACAGCTGGGTTGGATCTGAAAAATCAGGTTTTGCTGTTCCTGACTTCATATTCCACTGTTCATTGTTCACAATTCCAGAAATTGGATCTGGTGAATAGGGAACGTCTACAGGTTTATTCGTATCATCATCGTTAGTATCCGCCTTGACCTTCACATTACATCCCACAATGCCTAATGTGAGGATCAAACCTAGAGTCAGAAAACTCGCTTGTAACGTATTTGCTTTTCTCATTTCTTGCTCCTTTGTATGCAATCTCTAAGAGTGGTTTTAATCCTCACTCTACGGCCTTCTCAATCTGGCAGGTTCGATTCTGTTCCGTGAAGTTCCGCGAAACCCCTCTAAAAACATTTTATTTCAATTTCAAGGATGACATGTTGCCACAGGCTTGTTATCTGCAACCCCATGGAAGGCACTTCTATTCTCACTGCTAATGGCTACCAAGACGTTTTGCTTCTCGAATTTAATAAGCGAGTGGCAAAAAACTCGAGTTATTCACTGCGAGCTTTCGCTCAGAAACTTAAACTCCCAGCCTCTGGTTTAAGCGAGATCCTTAACGGAAAACGCGGTCTCTCACGGATTAAGGCCGAAACTATTGCGTCCTCACTTGATATGACCTCCCTTGAGCGAGACTATTTTGTTGCCCTAGTTGAAAGCGCCCACTCACGCTCAGAAAAAATTCGCGACCTAGCCGCCATAAAAGTTCATCAATATCGTGAGATTTACGAAAATCCTTTAAACGAAGATCAGTTCAAACTCATCGCAGATTGGTGGCATATCGCAATCCTTGAACTCTCCCGAACCGATGGATTTAAAGCGTCGCCAATTTGGATCGCAAGAAAACTGGGAATTTCTGTAACAACCACACGAGAAGCTGTAAAACGTCTGCTTCGATTAAAAATTCTCAAAAAATCAGGAAATACATTAAAGCCGACAGGTGATTGGCTTTTAACATCAACCCGAGACATTCCGTCGACTTTCATTCGTAAATTTCACAAAGATTTAATTCAAAAAGCCTATGACTCAGTCGAGAGCCAAGACGTGATGACACGTTTTCTCAACAGCCTGGTTTTCGCGGTCGACACTTCAAATGAAAAGAACATCGAAGAAATGAAGAACCTGATTCGTGAGTTCGTTCGCAAACTCAATAAATTTGCAGCTTCATCTAAAACACGCAATCAGTTATATTGTTTTACAACCCAGCTCTTCCGGCTAGAAGAAGCCGACTGAGTCGCACACCCACGAGAGGCCTTTAAGAGATAATTTTATTCACCCGATCGAATAAAGTCTGCGACAAATTCAGATGCGGGCCTTTTTTGAATTTCTTCAGGCGTACCGACTTGTTCGATACGCCCCTTGTTCATAACCACAACACGATCACTCATTTGAAAAGCTTCCTTCTGATCATGAGTCACATACACCATCGTTAGTTTAAGCTCTTGCTGAATTTTTCGAATGTCTTTACGCATTTTCTCTCTGAGCTTCGAATCCAAATTCGAGAGGGGCTCATCTAACAATAAAATACGTGGCTTCATTACCAGACCACGAGCAAGAGCTACACGCTGCTGCTGCCCGCCCGAAAGCTCGTGGGCGCGGCGTTTTTCAAGGCCCCCAAGGTCAACTACATCCAGTATCCTTTGTACTTCACCGTTTATTTGGTCAATAGATAGTTTTTTTAATTTTAGAGGATAGGCAACGTTCTGGAAAACATTCATATGGGGCCAAACCGCATAAGATTGAAATACCATTCCGACATTTCGTTTTTCTGGGGGAAGAAAAAATCTAGTTTCGGGCGCAGAGACCACATCAGCATCAAAATAGATTTTTCCATGAGTGTTTTCTTCAAGGCCTGCAATCATGCGAAGAGTTGTGGTTTTTCCACAGCCAGAAGGCCCGAGGAAACTTACAAACTCGCCGTTTGCGATTTTTAGACTCACGTCGGATACGGCCAGTGTGTCTTTAAATTTCTTTGCGACTTGTTCAAAACGAACTTCACTCATAAACCATACCGTCCTTTTGAAAGGGCCTTGAGACTAAAATTCAGAATCAATATAAAAATGACCACGAGGCTTGAAAGTACGGCAGCACCACCGCCCGCCATATCAGAATATTCCTGGAGAGAAAAAATCAAAGACCCTATTGTTTCAAGGCCTGGACCCGTGAGGAGAATTGTCATTGTTAACTCGCTCAGCACAGGCATAAAAACTAAAAACATCGAGGCCATAAGCGCTGTCTTTAAAAGCGGCCAGTAAATTGTAGTCATAACCGTCAACCAACTGGCTCCGGAGATGCGAGCCGCCTCCTCAAGAGAAGGATGAATTTGTTGATAACCATCACCTACAGTCTTCAAACTCAGGCTGAGGTATTTCACTACATATGCGAGACCAATCAGAAATAAAGTATTGTAAAGAGACGAACCGATTCCGAAAAAGCCATGACTAAAAGACAAAATAAAAGCTAGAGCTAAAACTGTTCCCGGCGTGGAAAAAGGAACGCTGATGAGAACCGCGGCGAGCTTGTTGCCATACCAATGAGTTCTCTGAATAAAATAATTAAAGAAAAATGAGAAGACCGTGCAGATCAATGCCGCCGAAAGGCCTAGCAGCAATGACTGTCCTATAGCGCGCAACGTCTCTTCCGTTTGGAACAAAACACGATAATAGTTGCTAATAGTAAGATTCGAAAAGCTCCATGAACCTTGCACCGAACTAAAAGCCGAAAGTAACACGCCAAACATAGGCAAAACGAAAATCAAAAATAAAAACAGAGCTAACAAAATTGCAATTGGTGTATTCCATTTTCTGAGTGGTACATTTGAAAGTCGCGAGGCTTTACCACTTACGCTGTAGTTTTTACTTCGACTAGCTAAGATCTGCGCACCGTAGAGCAAAACCAAAGTTGAAATCGCTAACAAAACAGAGATTGCGATGCTCATTTGTAAACCTTGCGAAGTTCCCATTCGCTGAAAGCTGTAGATCTGCGTGGTGAGTAGGTAGATTCTCGCCGGTCCTCCTATAAGAGCAGGGACACCAAAACTTGCAGCCGTCGCTAAAAAGGAGAGCAAAAAACCGCTGATGATCGCAGGCTTTAACATCGGTAAGGCAATATCGAAAAAAACACGGGGACCACTTGCCCCTGAAAGTCTTGCCGCCTCCTCTAGTGAAGGATCCATTTGATCAAGAAGCGTGAGTGCGTTTAAAAGTACGAAGGTAAAGAGAAAACTTGTTTCAACCCATACAAGGCCCGCAAAAGAATAAATGTTTAACTCAAGTCCTAACCACTGATTTAAAACTCCACTCGTTGGATTTGCCAAAATGATCCAGCCAATGGCACCAATAAACGGTGGAATTGCATAGGGCAGACAATACCACGAGCGAAAATGAGTTCTAAATTTTAAATCGGTTCGGGTGAGGAGCCATGAAAGCGGAAGACCGATTAACAAACAGCAAAGCCCAACAGCGGCCGAGACCAAAAAAGTATTTACGGCCGCTTTAAGTGTGTTTTCATTTTGAAAAACATTTGAATAGTCAGGGCCGTCTGGAATTAGAAAAAGATTGCCTAATGGACCTAAGCAAAAAATTAAAACCAATAAGAGGCCAGAAAGATAAATTCCTTTTTTCATTAAAAAACGGTTTTAGAAAATTGATCTTTGATTTGTTCACGGGACGTCATTGTCTCTGCTAAAAACTCTTGGCTCCAAGGTTGAGCACTTGAAAGAATCTGTGAAAACTCGGGAGCACCTTCCGGAGCCTTTTCGCCCGCTACGCCTGGATACATAAAAGATCTAGCCATTGCTTTTTGACCTTCAGGTCCGAACATCCAATCTGCTATTTTTTGTGCTACTTCGACAGAACCTTCTTTTTTAACAAGCGCTAAAACATTTGATTGAATCACAGCTCCATCCGAGGGAATCACAAATTTAATGCGCGGATCTGAACTTGTGAGACGTAAAACATTTTCTAGCAATACAATTCCGATTGGTCTCTCTTTGCTTTGCAAACGGCGAACCACGCCAGAATTACCGCCCTCGGCGATTAGATTGTTTTTGCGAAGAGAAGAAAAATACTCCCAGCCATATTTTTTTACCAAGAACGCAACTGTCGTAAAGCTTGTTCCCGATGCGAGTGGACTTCCTATAGATACCTTATCTTTCCATTTTGCATCTGTAAGTTCTTTAAATGTTTTGGGTACGTCCGCCTCTTTCACGGATTCAGAGTTGTAGGCAATGACCATCACCGGAAAACTAACCGTCGTATAAAATCCTTGTGGATTTTTATAAACATCTGCAACCTTGTCGCTGTTCTGAGGTTTATAAGAAGCAAGACTTCCCTTTGCTGCTAAATCTTCATACCAAAAACGATCTGATGAAATCATAATATCGGCTTGAATTTTTCCAGCTAGAGCTTCAGCTTGAACTTTAGCTGCTACTTCTTCGGAGCCTGCTTGGTAAAATTGTAAATCAACATTTGGAAATGCGGCTGCAATTTTTGGTTGGATATCAGAAATCGTGTCTTTGTAGAGTGAGGTATAGATCCAGATCTGCGTTTTATCGTTTTTCTTAGTGCATCCGGTAAAGACGACCAAGGCCAACAAGGTGATAAGAATTAGTTTTTTCATAGCTAAGAACCTATCTGAGACAGAACGATTATCAACCAAAATATGCCTTTATTAATAGGAATTTCAGTATCCTTTGCGAATCTGACAGAATTCCAATAATACCGGAAATAACGCGCAGCTGAGCCCCCCGCTATGGAGATCCAAAAAAATATTTCTTAGATAAAAACTATTGGCCGTCTGGAATTTCTGGCTCTACCAATTGCGTGAGCAAGGTCAAAGACTGTTGCCAGCCCAGGTAACACATCTCAACGGGAATCGCATCAGGAATTCCTTCTTGCGTGATTTTCAATTCCGTGCCGCATGCGACTTTGCGAAAAGAAACCGTAACTTGCATTTCGCCAGGCATGTTGGGGTCATCGAATTTGTCTGTGTATTTTAACAATTCGTTTGTTTTTATTTCAGTATATTTGCCACCAAATGAATGGCTGTTTTTTGAGGAAAAATTTGTGAATGACATTTTGTATCCACCACCCACACGAAAATCCATGCTATGTACTTTTGATGTAAATCCATGAGGTGACATCCATTTGACCAATGCATCTAGATCTGTAAATGCACGAAAAACTCTTTCAGGTGGCGCCGTTAAAACTCTGTGTAACTGAACTGTTCCCATCTCGACTCCTTGATCTGAGGGAGAAAATTCTTTTTCTCAGAGAGTACGATACTCACGAAATTTTTATATTTATAGTCACTTAGCATCAGGCATAATGTCGGGTTCTGTTTATAACTAAAAACTCCTTACTCGTCGTTTCTCAAAAGAAGACTATTGACTGCTAACCCCCTGGATTTTCGCGTAAAACTCGTCTCTATTGACTTTTTCGGCCTCTTATTTTACCATTTAGTTAAATAACCAAGTGGTGAAATATGAAAGACCATTTAAGTATGACATTCTCTGCATTGGCCGACCCCACTCGTCGCGCTATTCTTGCGAAACTCGCGGATGGCGAGTCGAATGTATCGGACC
>JBFWYS010000226.1:0-6254 GCA_050186175.1 Pseudobdellovibrionaceae bacterium | reverse complement strand
GTCTTTTTTGGGAGCCCAGTTTTCTTTTACAAACTGTCGTCCGCGGGCTACAGCTAAGGATTTTGCAGGAACATCCTTAGTGATCGTAGATCCAGATCCAATATAGGAATCATCGCCAATCACTACAGGTGCAACAAACTGACTGTCACTTCCGACAAAAACTCGCGAGCCGATTGTTGTTTTATATTTTTTCTTATCAGCGGCATAATTGCAGGTGATCGTCCCGCAACCAATGTTTGTCTCCTCTCCGACGTCTGCATCACCCAAGTATGTCAAATGACCTGCTTTTGATTTTTTGCCGAAGCGGACTTTCTTCATTTCCACAAAGTTACCTACATGAGCCTCTTCGCCTATTTCAGTCTCGGGGCGAAGGCGCGCATATGGTCCCAATGTCGCTTTGTTGTAAATTTTTGAGCTCTCTAAATAGCTCCCAGCTCGAATTTGTACGCTGTCGCCGATTTCCGTGTTGTGAATGTAGCAATTTGGCTCAACGACACAAAAATTTCCGAGCTTTGTATATCCACGCAAATAAACATTCGGATAAATGACCGAGGCAGGGCCGATGATAACTTCGTCTTCGATATAAGTTGACCGAGGATCAATTACGAGAACTCCCGAGTCCATGAGCGTCTTAATTTTTCTTCGGAAAACAGCACGAGTGGCTTTTGCCAAGTCGACTTGGCAGTTAACGCCTATTGAAACGTGTGGTTTACCTTTGATAGGAATTGTCTTTTCTTGGTTCTCAATGCACAGACTAACAATATCTGTTAAATAAAATTCGCCTTTTGAATTTTCATTTTTAATCAGTGGCAAGTACTCGCTCAGAATTTCAGCTTTTGCAACGTAGATGCCAGTATTAATTTCTCTGATTTTTAGAGTCTCAATCGTTGCGTCTCGAGCTTCCACGATTGAATGTAGATTGCCACCCGAACGAATAATCCGACCTAAATCACCAGGCTTTTTAAGTTCCGCGGTTACTACGGCTAAAGCTGCCTTCTGTTCTCGAAATTCTGAAATGAAAGACCGCAAGTCATCGGTGTTTACGAGTGGAACGTCACCACTTAGAATGAGAACATCTCCCGTTACGGTCTCAGGCTGCGCCGCCCGCACGGCATCTCCAGTTCCTAATTGCCGTTCTTGCAAATAACAATGAACTCCTAAGGGTTCAACAACTTGACGAACAAGATTTTGCCCGTGACCCACAACCACACGAATGTCACGAACTCCTGCCGCCTGGCAACTGCGAATAACCCTCTCGATCATAGGGCGACCTGCAACTGGATGTAGCACTTTAGGAAGGGGCGACGCCATGCGAGTTCCTTTTCCACCCGCCATGATAATCGCCGTCAGTTTTCTTTCTTCAGTTTCTGCGCCCGTTTTTGATTCTTTTGCAGCCACAAATATTAATCCTTTATAAACACTTTATTCTGCCAGCAAGAAACTTGAGACCCTCCTCGACAAACTCCAACTTCTGGTGTTGAAATGGGTCTATGCGTATCGGCTCTTCTTCTGACTCAAATTCGAGCTCCATTCTGCATCTTCCGCAGTGGTCTGTCACATCTTTTGGAACCCCACTAGAATTATATAAATCTCACCACAAGTTTTCGCAACCGCCTCTCCTTTTCATTGGCGGAGTTCACGGCGATGAGCCTGAGGGAGTGTATCTTGCGGAAGACATGATACTGTGGCTAAAAAGTCTCTCGGAGTCAGCACGAACAAAATTTCAGCCTTGGATGCTGATTCCATGTTTAAATCCTGACGGCTATAAAAAATATGAAAGAACCAACGGCAATGGAGTGGATTTAAATCGTAATTTCCCATCTCGCGATTGGTCATCTGAACATGAAAAACCACGCTATTTCCCCGGAACGCAGCCGAACAGTGAAAAAGAAACTCAGAGTCTGGTAAAGCTGATTGAAGCCGAAAAACCACGCCTCATTATTCACTTTCACTCGTGGGAGCCGTGCGTGGTGTACACTGGCGATCCCGGAGCTAAAGCCGCCCAACTTTTGGGACAGAGCTCTGGTTATGAGGCACGCCCTACAATCGGCTATCCCACCCCGGGAAGTCTAGGTCAGTATGGATGGCTCGAGAATCGAATCCCAGTGATCTGCATCGAAGAGATCGAGAGACCAAAGCGAGAAACAATTTGGCCTCGTTTTAAAATCGGACTGGAGAAAATTCTTCTAGGAGAAGATCGAAGATGAGCAAAATAAAATGCATCGCTTTTGATCTCGACGACACCCTACTGGATACATCCAATTTATTGATTCCAATTGCCACAGAAGAAGCCTGTGCGGCTATGGTCAAGGCGGGTCTCAGAACCACTGTCCGCAGCTGTATTGAAAAAAGACAAGAATTCTTAGACAGAGCTATTCACGAAAATATTTTTCGCGAAATTTCTTCGTTCTACAATCCATCGGATTTCGAAACCAATGCCATTGCCAAAGCGGGCGAACAGGCGTTTTACGGAAGAAAAATTCCTGATTATTTACCTATTTCTTCCGAAGCAAAAGGCATTTTGGAAAATTTAAAAAATAAATATACACTTTTTTTGGTGACAAGCGGAGAACTCGAAACTCAAAAGGCAAAAGTGAAGGCTATGCAGATCGAACATTTTTTCTCTAAAATTTTTTATGTGCATTTTCGAAATGAGAACAAAATGACCGCTTTTATAAAAATTCTTGAAATCACAGGATGCCTTCCTGAACAGCTTTTGAGTCTCGGAAATCGCAGAAGCCAAGAAGTTCGCGAAGCCAAGCAGGTTGGAGCAAAAACCTGTTGGTTAAAGACCGGCGAACATAAAAATGAACCTCCAGAAATCAAAGAAGATATTCCGGATTTCGAAATATCTTCTTTAGGGGAATTTATTAAAACCTGCCAGCTCTAAAAATACACGCCTTTTTCGGCACCGTTTCTGTTCAGATTCTTAGCTAGGCCCTGTACTTCGTCCAGTCCAGTACCAAATTACCCGTTGTCGCTATCTAATTAAAGAATGTCTTCATTGGGTTCGAGTGTGCTTATTATTGGCCATCCTTCGCCTTCGCTTGTTCATTTTGGCGCCGACTTTGTTAGCGATTTGAACGAGGGAATGGACCGTTTTAAGAATCACGCCTACCAGGTCGTAATGATTCCCTTTGATCACAATAACGAAACAGCCCTTCGACTTGCACAGGATATTGTTGAAACTCGCTCTGCAACTCAGATCGTTGCAGTTGCGCAAAATTTGGAGCCCCGAGAGCTTTTAAAAATCACGCGCCAAAATCGATTGTTTAAAATTCTCAATACTTACTCAGATCCATTTTTTGAAGATTGTCTTCGTCAGGCTTTAGAGGAATCCGCACTGATTGAACAGAACAATCAAATGGCACAATTGACTTCAGATCTAAATTTGAAATTGAAAGGTCTTTACTCCGAACTTGAGGACCGGATCGACAAACGATCTCGTTTCTTGTCTGAATCGCGACGCAAACTCCTTGTAACAAATAGAAATATTGAGCTTCTGCGAGAGGCCTTTATCGCGGTTCACAGAGCATCATCAATCGGCGAAATGGAAACTCTGTTGAATGAAGCACTCAAAGATTCACTTGAATTGTCCTGGACTCGAATTTTCTTTCAACCTCATGATCAAATTTTTGCGAAACAAAACACTGTGCAGTTGTCTTTCGCAATTCATGCTTGCCCTCTTTTTCGTGATCAAGAACAATTGGGTACTATTTTCTTTTTGCGAGTTAGAGAGTTTCCATTTAGTAAAGCCGAAGTAGACTTTCTTTCGCGAATCGGTGAGGCCGTCGCGTTGTCAATTGACCGCCTCGCAAAAATCGAACAATCGGAAAACTTACAAAGACAATGGGATGCGACTTTCAATGCGATTTCAGATCCAGTTAGCATCATCGATGCCAATTATACAATCGTTCAAACCAATCGAAATTTTTTAACTAAAACGGCGACACTTAGTGAACAGGTTATCGGAAGCAAATGTCATGAGGTTCTCTTCGCAAGAAAGTCACCTTGTGACAATTGCAAACTCGGAACTCAGTTCAAATTACAGAATCCCCATAAAAAAAGAAAGTCAACGGAAGTTCTGGACGTTTTTTCCCAAAAATTTAAATTGAAACCTGAGGACCCTTCTCTTTACGTGAATATGTATCACGATATTTCTGAACAAGTGCAAATGGAAGCGCAGATTTTAGAATCCGCAAAGCTTGCTGAGCTTGGAGTCATTGGAAGCAGTATTGCACACGAACTCAATAATCCACTCGGCGGCATTCTCAATTTTCTGCAGCTAATCCAAATGGAAATGGACAAAAAAGACACTCACTATCAAGACATTCATGAAATGGAACTTGGCGCTCAGAGATGTAAAGAGATTGTACAAAACCTACTTGGTTTCTCGCGTACTTCAGCTGTTGACACAAAAAAAGATTTAGATTTAAAAGACGTGATCCATCGATCGTTGAAAATTCTTGAATTGCAAACACGCTCTCGCGGAATTGAAATCCGTCTTCATTTACCCGAGGAGCCACTCAAAACAGATGGACACCTCAATCTTCTCTCTCAAGCCCTCAAAAATATTCTTCAAAGAGCCGTCGATTCTATATCTGAAAAGATGTCACACAAATCTGGATTTATTGGACTTATCGAAGTGCGGGCTGAAAAGACGGACACAGAATTTAGAATTGATATTATAGACAATGGCGGCGATCTTCCTTCTGGAGCGAGCTCGGGGATTGGTATTTCCGTCGCAAATCAAATTATTCATGAACATTCAGGAAAACTTGAAATTTCTTCCCAGACCTTAGCAGGAAGCATTGCTAAGATTCATCTTCCACGTCCAGATTTTCGCTCCTAAAGCCAAAACTTTGACTCGGTTTTTTGACAGTACTGTCAGCGAACAACTATACTAAGTACATGGCATCTAGATCTGCAAGGCTTACCAGGAAGGAAGGTTCATGCGATCACAAAGAATTCTTATAGTTGACGACGAATCGACTCTCAGAACAGCTCTTTTCCGCGTGTTAGATAGAAAAGGCTACAAAGTGATCACAGCGAGCAAAATCGAGGAAGCGCATATCCTCAGCCAAGGAGATCAAAGTCCAGACTTAGCTCTAGTTGATCTCAATCTTCCAGATGGTGATGGAATTGAATTCATGTCAAAACTCAAGGCGGCACATCCGCAAGTTGAAGTTATTATTCTCACAGGGCATGGAACAATTGAATCTGCAGTCAGAGCCACTCAAAAAGGTGCATTCCATTTCATTACAAAACCTTGCAATATGGACGAACTTCTCAGTCTTGTTGAGAAGGCTCTTGCGCACAAACAGTTGCAAATTGAAAACCAGCAACTGAGGTCAGAACTTCATAAAAAATATCAGTTTAATCAAATTGTCGGCCAAAGTGACGAGCTTAAAAAGGTTCTGGAGCTTGTTGAACGGGTCGGTGATACCGATTCTACGGTTCTTATTCAAGGAGAGAGTGGAACTGGTAAAGAACTCGTTGCCAAAGCAATTCATTACAATTCGAATCGCGCAACAGGACCTTTTATTCCGATCAATTGCGGAGCTATTCCCTCAGAGCTGTTGGAAAGTGAACTTTTTGGTCACGTCAAAGGCGCATTTACTGGAGCCCTAAATAATAGAGTTGGAAGGTTTGAGCTTGCAGACGGTGGAACCATATTTCTTGACGAAATTGGAGATATGGAACCGCAACTGCAAGTCAAACTCTTACGTGTTCTTCAAGAGCGAAGCTTTGAACCTGTCGGTAGCACAAAGACCTTACAAGTGAACGTCAAGGTGATTGCTGCCACGAACGTGAATTTAGAAGATGCGGTAGCGGCCGGAAGATTCAGAGAAGATCTCTTTTACCGCTTGAATGTAATCCCCTTGCAGATTCCACCTCTAAAAGAGAGACGAACTGATATTCCTCTTCTTTTTAATCATTTTAGAGAAACTTTTAATCGCACCAAGGGAAGATCTATTTCTGGGATCTCCGTCGAAGCAATGAAATGTCTTTCGAATTATTCTTGGCCCGGAAATATTCGTGAACTTGAAAACTTGGTCGAAAGACTTTGTATTCTTAAGGGACACGGAAATATTGAGACTTCTGATCTTCCTCCAAAATATTTAGCTGGTAATGCTTCAACTGCAGAATTGGGAGCGAATGATTTAGACATTCCTGAAAATGGACTCGATTTTAATTCTGCTGTCGATTCGTACGAGAATGCTTTGATTCTCAGTGCGCTCGAAAAAACGGGG
>JBFWYS010000225.1:0-6259 GCA_050186175.1 Pseudobdellovibrionaceae bacterium | reverse complement strand
ATCGTTCAAGATCACGATTTTATCACAATCGACTAAAAGCAGGAGCACAGACGGATGCTATCTAGAATCCCTCTTCTATTTAGAACATCAAGCAGAGTCGCCGTCCAGACGACTCTGCTTTCATTTCTTGCTGGTTTCCTTATTACGTCTTGTGGTGGCAAATATTCAGGCGAAGAGGATAACTCAGTTCGCGCGATGCAATGTCCACTAGAAGAAAAAACTTATCGCTATGATGAAATCGAATATGTCGGAGGCAAAGGCGATGGGCGTATTAGTTTTTCTGATTTACGCGACGGTATCAATTCTGCATGTATGAACTGTCATAAAGCGCCTTCTCAGAGTGGTGGATTCTCCTATATCGATTCCTATCGTGGTGAGGTGCGCACGATTGCTGGGAAACAGGATTTCTATCCCGGTTTTTTTGAAATTGCTGAAAAAGTCGCTCAATACACTCTGCATGAAGACCCTAAAATGAGGATGCCTCCAGAGGAACAACGAAAAAAAAATACTGAATCATTTATAAATCTCGGAAAAAAAGTCCAAGCGTGGATCAACGCTGGCAAGCCAGACGGCGGTTTTGTACTTGATCCAAAGGCGCCGCCGCCTATCAATAAAAAGCCGAGTTCAAAAGGTGGACAATTGGGTAATTGCATTCCCAAGCCCGAAATTATTGGTTTTGACTATCGAAAAGATCGTTATTTCGCGAGCCTCGAAAAATTGCCAGAGAGCCTCTCTGACACTGATTTATTTTCTCTCGACGCCTACGAGTTAGCCAAAAAAGGAACCGTTGCCTATAACGTCGAGTATCCACTTTGGGCCGACAATAACAATAAAGGTCGTTGGATCCATTTACCAATGAAAATCGATGGCGCTAAATTAGTCCGTCAAACTGTCCTCTATAAAGACGACCAAAATTATTTCGACATTCCTGAAAATACTCGACTTTATAAATTCTTTTATAAAAAAATCAGAATGCCGAACAAGAAATTCCGATATCGCCGCGTTGAAACTCGTATCATCGTTGTTCGATATCCTTGGGAAAAAAGTCTCTTTGGGTCTTATAAATGGGACGAATCTGAGCAAAGTGCCACGCTCGTTGATATTCCTTATCGTGACGGAAGCCCATTTAAAGATTCTGTTTTCGATATCACCGTTGATGAACTTGAAAAGAAAGTCCGCAGCTATGCAATTCCCGGAAGTCAGCGTTGTGTCGACTGCCACAGGGGAGCCGAAGGACAAAATTTCGTTTTAGGCTTTACTCCTCTTCAGCTTCATCGGCGATCGATTGGCGAAGCGGGGCGTGAGGAGCCCGTTGCTAAATCTGAAATTTCCCAGGTTGAGAGATTACGTCAATATGGATTTATTCAGAATTCTCCTGACAAAAATGAATGGCCTGTGCTTGAAAAAATGGGAACGGGAATCCCGCATAATATCCATGAAATAAGAGCTTCTGGGTACATGGTCGGAAACTGTGCTCACTGCCATAATCCCAGGGGTCTCGCTTTTAATAAAGAAAACGGTGTGACTTTGAATCTCACGGGTGGTTCTATTTTTGGCTTCAATACGAAAGTGCGATCGTCTCAAATTCCGCGCCTCATTGTTCATCAAAATGGCGATCTTGATCAAAGCCATATCTGGCGAAAAATTTCAGATACTTCACAACAGTTGGGCCAGACGAGTGCCATGCCTATGAATACGGCGGCTGGACCCGATTGCAAAGCCTTACGCCTTATCGGGAAATGGATTCGCAGTTTCGAGAGTGATCAGGCTGCAGAAGAATGGGAACCTAAGTGCAAAAAAGAAAATGACTTTAATTGGGTGGACCAAGACTTTACAGTTGTTCAAAGTGACACCTACGTTCCCCGTCGCACGGATTGGAAAGATCCGGTCATTGGAATGCCGGAGAAATTCCGAACCCTTTCATTAACACCCGAACTCGAACAAGCCATTACCCAAAAAATTCCGGTGGGCTATTGGACCAAAAAAGAAATTTGTGAATTCCCGGAAAAAGAGTTACCAAAAGACCAACAAAAGCCCTGGATGATGAAAGGAACCAAACCAAAACGGCCCTTTGGCGAGATCTACGAATCTACACCCGGCTCTTGGTACTTTCGAACCTCTTGCATGAAGTGTCACGGGGCCGCCGCTGACGGAGTTTCGCCGCTTGCAAAAAGTATTGCTCAATGGTCGGGAGGCAGCGTGACCGTTGCCAATCTTATCGGTTCAAGTGGTATGTTTGGCAAAAAAGGAGAAAACCTCAAAACATTCGATCTTGGTGGCAAGAACTATGGCCCTCAGTATTTGTTCTGGATGGCGATGGAAGGAACTCGAGTTCAGTTTCCACCCGAGGCCTCTAGCTTTATCGGCAAGCACGGAGCGCAGATGCTCAATCAAATGCGTGACAAATGCCGCAATCAAATTTCTCCCGAAAAACCTTCTTCGCCTTATTTTATGGACCACGAAATTTTTAACAGGGTTTGTTTTGTTAATAACTTGTCCAAAGGGGATCCTTCATTGGCCTTTGATCCCGAGACAAATAAAGCTTTGTACCCAGAAAAAGTCGAAGAGTGGTTGGACCGGGCAGCTTTTAATATTGGGTATGCGATTTTCTATTATTTAAAAGACATGAGTCATGAAGTCTTTAATCCGTCGAACGATCAGTGTGAACTCGTTTACAAGAAAAAGGAGTAGCTCGTGAAAAATCTGATTTTTATTTTTTTACTCATTTCGCACAACTCAGGAGCCGCAACAAAGTTGAGTTTAAAAACTACAGCTGGCAATTCTCAGTTTTCGGCAATTGGTAACCCGAGCGCGATTCGAATTACTGGGAGTGGAGAGGGACCCGAGGGAGATTTGTCGCTTCGAGAAAAGGGCGATCAAATATTTTTTTCGGGTCAGTTAAAAATAAATTTAAACAGCTACGACACTGGAATCGGCTTACGCGATAGACACATGAAAGAAAAGTATCTCGAAGTGGGTCAGTTTGGAAATGCGACTTTGAATTTAAATGAGATTCCAGTTCCCAAGGTTGCACTCTCCCAAACCGGAGAGACGAAGATGCCTTTTAGCGCGACTCTCGATCTTCATGGTGTTCAAAAACCGGTGCAAGGGGAATTTACTATTGTTCCGGATGGAGCTGCAGTCAAAATCTACGCTCAATTTAAACTTAAGCTCTCTGATCATAACATTAAGATTCCAAGCTTTGCTGGAGTCACTGTCGCGGATCATGTGGAAGTCAACGCAAACTCTCGCGCCGAGATCGTTAAGTGATTTCTTTTAGAATCTTTTTCTTTCTTGTTCTCGCCACTGCATTTATAGGATGTAATTACAATCGTGTTCGCGGCGCTGCTCAGAATGGCAGTCCTTCTGAGGGAGAAAATGTACGTCTGATGGCAAGTATGGATTACGCCAGTATTCACTTCGCGGTCATTGGACCTAGTTGTTTAAATTGTCACTCGAATGCAACCGGAAACCAAGGCGGAGTGAATTTCGAAACTTATGCGCAAGTTCGCGCCAATTTAAATCGAATTTATTTTCGCTCGATTCAAAAAAAGGACATGCCTCCGGCAGGACTCGATTTTCAGCAACATGAACTTTTAAAAGCCTGGATTGAGGCCGGTGCTCCAGAGAAGAATACAGGCCGAGTGACCGGTCCAAAAATATCGGGACCGATTACGTGGAGCGTGATTAGAGATCGTGTTTTACAATCAAGCTGTCTTGACTGCCATTTTGGAAAAACTCCGGATGGAGGACTTGATTTTACTTCTGCTGAGGTCGTACGAAAAAATATTTATGCTATTTTTGAAGCCGCCATTGTGAACCAGCGGATGCCACTCGAACCTTACCCGGCGATGTCTGATTCCGAAAAACAAGCGATTATGACGTGGATTTCTCAAGGAATGCCAGAGTGAAGCGAGTTTTATTATTTTTCTTGTTGGCCTTTGTGAACAAAGCTTGGAGTTTTCCGGAGACGATTCGACACGGATATGTAAATTGCATGGCCTGCCACACGACTTCTCAAGGTGGAGACTTGCTCTCTCTTTACGGCCGAGAACTCTCTAAAGAAATTTTTAGTCGTAAGGATTCTATTTTTAAAACCTCCCAAACCGAAAAAAACTATTGGGAAGTTGAAACCCCCGAGTGGCTCAATGTGGGAGGCGATGTGCGTCTGTTGCAGACCTTTTCAGAGAGTTCTGTGGCCTCTAAGGGACGCTTTATGGTGATGCAAGTCGATTTAGATGGTGTGGCCAAACTCGGAGAAAATTTGCAATTTTATGGTTCGGTGGGGCGTTATGAACCAACGGCGGCCAATTCAGAATGGCAGGATTTTATTTACACACCTCGCGCATGGATTCAGTATTCTCATAGCGACGGGGCCAAATTTATGGCATTGCGAGTTGGAAGATTTTTTCCAACTTACGGAATTAATATTCCTGAGCATACCTATGTGACGAGACGCTATTTGGATTTTAATCCGGGTCAGGAACGACTGTCGGCGGAGATTTCTTGGAGCAATGAAAATTATCAGTTTGTTGCCACGGCCCTTTCTAAACGTGCGACCTTTGAAAGATACGATCCTGAGCGTGGCTACGTCTTGCAGCTTTCCAAAGTTTTCGGAAAAAATGCCAGGATCGGGGTGAATCTCTACCGCTCAAAATTAACTCAATCTGGTGTTGAGCAAAATAAAGCTTTTGAAGGAGTCTATGCTCTTGTCGGTCTTGCACCCGAGTGGTCCATGTTAGTTCAAGTCGACAGAATTTACTATCCTCATGGGAAAACGGGTGTAGATGACTTGCTAAAATTTAGCTATGAATACACTCAGGGTTTACAGTTCTTTTTCACACAAGAGTATTACAACAAAGATACGGTGAAAACTGATCCCCATGTTGAAGCCTTTGGAGTTGGAGCTGAGTACTTTCCAGCTCCAAACGTAGAATTGGTTGCTACCTACAGGCAATACAAAGATTCTTCTCAGTTAAATGAATTGCAAAAGCAGGTGTGGTTGATCGCCCACCTTTATTTTTAGGAGTGATGCATGTCTAAAATTTTCCTCGTTGGTATTTTACTGGTTGCAGGTGCGGTTAGTGCACAGAATGAAGAAGCTCCACAAAAGTTCCCAGGGCAGCCCGTTTTTTTTGGTGAGTTTCGATATCGTCAGCAGGAAGAAACGCAGCAGCCAAAAGAAACCCGCCGAATGCAACGATTTCAGGCTCGGTTTGGTTTTAACACTCAAGTTGAAGAGAATTTGCAATTTACATTTCGTTTGATGACAGGTTCGAGTGCATCGAGTGGAAATCAAACCGCAGGAGATGAAAAAGCACCGGGAATGCCCCGACGTTCGATCGGATTAGATCAGGCTTTCATCGATTATAAAGCTCTTGAAGTCTGGAACCTTTACCTCGGGAAAATGCCTCCGCCTTTTACTTTTGCCGGAAAAAACCAAATGCTGTTAGATCGAGATATGACTCTCGAAGGCGTTGGCACTAAAGTTACTATTCCCACCACTGATAGTTTAAATATTTTTGTCCAGGGTGGAAGTTTTTGGATCCGTGAAAATTATGACTCTGCTTTTGGAGACGATCAAACCGATAACATGTTTAATGCAGGACAATTAGGACTACAGTGGAAACCAGCGGATTGGACTGTAGCTGCAGGCCTGGGTTCATTCGCATTTATATCGCTCCGAGATTCACCACCTACAAATTTAACTGCGGGTGGAGGGGCTAACGGAAACACTCTGGATATTAATGGAAATTATCCGACCAATTTTGATATTCAACAGGTTTTTCTCGAAGTAAAAAAGAAGTTTGGTTCGTTTGATACGGCCGTATTTGCAGAAACTCTTGTTAACGAGGACGCAAAAACACTTAATAAAGCCAAAGCTTTTGGTTTGCAAACGGGTTACAAAAATTGGAGCTTTGCATGGGTCGAACAAGAGGTTCAAAAAGACGCTGTGGTTGGTCTTTTCACTGATTCTGATTTTGGTGGAGGACAAACTTCAAGCAAGGGGACGATGATGAGTCTTGGATACAAATTTACGAAACAGGTTCAGGCTCAATATACCATTCAAAAAAGCAAGAATGCGATCGATTCATTTCCTCAGAAGTATGATCGAACGCACATTGATCTTACCGTGAGTTTTTAAAACCAGCCTCGTCGTTGGTCTAGACATAAAAAAAGTCATTTTAAACGTTGTTGATTTTTCCTTGAGAATCTTCATGATGAGTATTGCGATTACATATTTCGAGAAGGAGAACTC
>JBFWYS010000224.1:0-6263 GCA_050186175.1 Pseudobdellovibrionaceae bacterium | reverse complement strand
AACTACATTAAACGCCAGGAAGCCGTCAGTGCGTTTCAAAAGGATCACGACCGCGCTTGCAAGATGGTACCTGCTGTTTGCTCGCTTCCAACCCTCAAATTTGATTCCTCCTATGCCGCTGAGATCGAAGACGTCATCTCAGAAGAGCTCACAACTGTCATAGTGAGCCTTCGCCGGCGTTACAATCAACTCCCTCCCGGATCTACGCAATCCAAAAAAGTCTATACTCGTATGTCAGAATTAAAAGGTATTCGACTTTCACTCCTAACAAACGCCTATCTTTTTTCTCTGTCTTTCTTAAACGTTTATCAAAACTAAAATAGAAACAGTTTTAACGAAATGTCGCACAATCAAGTGCGACTTTTAATACAGGAGATTTAATGAATTCCGGTAAGGTCTTATCAACGCCCCACACTCGCAAAAATTGGACTACCAATTGGCGGAATTTCAAGCAGCGAATTTCTAGTAATCACTTTGGTACTAATTCTGCATCGACCTGCAATACTACGGGGTTACAATGAAACATTTCCTTAAAACTGTTTTATGCGTGGTCACAGTTTTTTCGGTGACAACCTTTGCTCAGGAACCTAAAAGTTCCACACAGCTCAATCAGGGACGCCTTGGCGACCTCAATAAATCAGATGTTTCAAAGTCATTTACTTTAAGTAAAAGCCAAAAGATCATTTCAGGTTCACACTTTCGAAAAATAATGAACGTTAGAAGGCTCGGCCCAGGCGAAGCAGGTGGTGGCGGCACAACCGTCACCACCAACGGACAAAAGGAGCTTTTAGACATTTATATTTTTAAAAAGACTCATTCGAATTATTCAAACCTTGGATCTGAAAGAGGAGTCAAACTCCCTTCGACACGTGCTCTTTCTTATTTACATTTAGATAAGCTCAGCAGCCGAAATAATATGAGTGACCTGCGCAATATAGATCTCCTCCCTGTTCAAATAGCTCTACAAAAAATTGAATCCTTGTGGGGATCTCGACCACCGCCATTTATCCAGTCGCTTAAACAAGCACTTCAATTCTCGCCGATCTATTACATGGAGTACCGTTTTACTCGCAAAGATGGCAACGCTTGGATTCCACCAGAACTACAAATTCCTGAAGCGTCTTTAGATGTGATCGCCTATTACATAAAAGACCATGGAATGCTGGTTTCTAAAAAAGATTTCGAAGACCTAGATTTGTTCAATCAAGTCGCTTTTGTGATTCACGAGTCCCTTAGGCAAATGCAATATACTTACGACATGGATTTTTGGACTGAAGATTTGCAAATCGTAACTGCGAATATCGTTTTTGGAATTCCTTCATTGCCTGAAAGACTTATCAGATCAGATTCGTCAAAAAATGGACAGGGTCAATCGGATGCCGTCCGAATTTTTAAAACCTCGCGCGATAGCGCATGTAAGGTGGTATCCAAACTTCCTCAAAAATCTTTCGCTAATGTGAGGACACAGATCTGCAACGCCACTCTCTTCGAAATGAATATGAGTCATGGAGAATACGAAAATTGCCTTAAAATTTTGGAGGAAGCTCTTGACGATGCAATTGTGCTAGCAAGAAAGTTATATAATGAAGGTAAAATATCTTTCGATCCAATAGGTCAACTTCGGGAATATAGGGTCGAGATTGCGACAGCTTCCTACATCTGGCTTCTATATTCTCCAGAAATGAAACAAGCCTTAAATACAATTCAAGAAGCAACGATGGGGCTCACTCACTTTTCATTTGATGCCGCGATCAGAGCTGTAAATGACGGTCGTCCTAACGCCTACAGTGCTCACTTAAAGTCGACGCTAGAAAGTTGGTATAGGCAGGGAGCACTCAAGTAATTCGCGACTCTTAATCATCCCCTTCGCTAACAAGCTTAGCGATAGTCCCCTGAAGATCCGTTTCATCGGCCTTTGGAACCTGTCTGCGATCCAAAGTGAGTCGGATGTCTTTAACGAAGCTCTTACCTAATTTGGTATTGATATTGGTCTTCATCTGCGAACGAACAAAACTCAAATGTTGCATCCAAGTGGCATTTGAAACCCAAACGTAAAGAGTTCCATCTAAATAACCCACAGGATCCGTTTGTGCGGCGATTGTGGAACCCACATAATCGCTCCAGCGACCCCACAATTTCCATCTTAAAAACTGCGCCGATAAAGGAGACTTGCCATCTTCAAAAAGTCTTTGTAGGACAGTCGAGCTATCGAGGAGCTTTCCCTCACGTTTTTTAGTCATAAAAGGGGTCTAACATGGGCCAAAACTCTCAGACAATCTCAATCGTCGGCGGCGGACTGGCCGGTTCTGAATGTGCTCTGCAATTGGCTTCATTTGGATATAAAGTCCTCCTTTTTGAGATGCGCGACAAAGTTATGACCCCGGCGCACAAAACTCAAAAGTTAGCCGAACTTGTTTGTTCTAATTCTTTTGGCAGCATGAATCCCATCTCTGCCCCCGGGCAAATAAAATGGGAAGCTGAGAGACTTCACTCGCATGTTCTCAAAGCCGCTTACCAAGCACAAATTCCGGCGGGCCAAGCTCTCGGAATGGATCGCGAATTTTTTTCTCAGATCATCACGGAGATGATTGAAAATCATCCGAACATAGAGATCCGTCGTGATGTTGTAACTTCTCTGAAAGATATTCCGAGACCAACAGTCATCGCTACAGGTCCTTTGACTCATCCTTCTTTGGCAGCCGATTTGCAATCTCACTTCGGCGATTCTTTTCTTTATTTTTTCGATGCGATTGCACCGATCATCGACACGGATTCAATCGACATGTCTATTGCATGGAAAGCCGATCGTTATGGAAAAGGAACAAAAGATTACATCAACTGCCCGATGAACAAAGAGGAGTACAACAACTTTATCAAGGAAGTTGCTGCTGCAAGAAAAGTGGAACCAAAAGATTTTGAGAAAGACACACCTTTCTTTGAAGGTTGCATGCCCATCGAAGTGATGGTTGATAGAGGTCCACAAACTCTGCGCTTTGGTCCGATGAAACCGGTCGGTCTCGATGATCCAAGAACAGGTCGCTATCCCTTTGCAGTCGTCCAACTCCGTCAAGATAACCGCGAGGGAACCGCGTACAATATGGTGGGCTTTCAAACTCGCATGGCTTATCCTGAGCAAAAAAGAGTTTTCAAAATGATTCCGGGGCTTCAAAACGCCGAGTTTCTAAAACTTGGAAGTATTCACCGAAATCTCTACATCAACTCCCCTCGCTGTTTGAGCAAAGATTTATCGAGCCAAAAAGATCCGAATCTTTATTTCGCAGGACAAATTACGGGTGTCGAAGGATATTTTGAATCGACCTGCACGGGCCTTATGGTGTCACATTTTATTCATCAAAAGCTATCAGGCTTGCAGGCAAGTTCTCCACCAAGAGAATCTGCGTTTGGATCTTTACTTGAAGCGATCACTGATCCAGAAAGAGCGGATCACTTTCAACCGACGAATATGAATTTTTCCCTGTTCCCACTTTTAGAAAATTCCCCGAAAGACAAGACCATCAAAAAAAACTTGCAGGTGGATCGAGCTAAAACAGCGTTGAATCGCTGGGCTCTTTCAGAACAAAAAGAAGAGCAAGCTCCTTTGCCGCGTGTTTTGCCAGTTATAGAACAACGAACTGTTTCAGCCGAGTCGTAAAAAAGGTTGAAGCCTCTAGAGCCCGCTTATTGAGTCCACTATGGTTTTTGGCGGCCAACTTCTTTTAGGCACCAGCGGATAAGTGCGGCTTCTCTTCACGAGTTCGGCCGTGCGGCCACCGACTTTAAAGTAAGGCATCCTTGTGCTTTTCACATCTAACTTCAAAACTGAAAACGGATTACTCTGATCACCATAGGGAAAAAATCCGGTAAAGAAATCAAATCGGTGTTCGCCTTTAATATTTCCACCGCTATCACGAACGACTAAAAATCCATTGTGATATTCGCCGTTCGGAAGTTTGAGGCCCATAAGCTCCGCGATAAAAATAACATCGCCGGGTTTGTATATCGTCAAATCTGCGGCAATTGAAAAGAAAGGATCTAAACAAATATTTTTAACACCAAGACCGTAAGGACAGTTCTCCTCGCTGGTTTCTTTAAAGCGATAAGTGTTATCGATCTTTTTCATAAAAGTGAGGGATAAAACTTTTTGCTCAACTTTTAAAATGCATGATCCCTGGATCGCACATTTTTTGAGAAGGGGAGGACAGACCCGAACTAAAACACTTCCTTGAACATCCATGATGTCCTGTATATCAGCTTCCAAACATTTTGTATTGTCGACGGTTAAGATCGGTTTGTAGTAGATTGTTGGAATGATCTCACCACCCGGAGTAAAATCACTTGGCGGCTGCTCAATTGGTGGCTCTGGAATTGGCTGTGCATCTGGAGTTTCGTCAGCAGAAGCAATAAAACTCATCATGATTGAAACTAGTAGTAGGACAAATAGGTTTTTCATTCCGACAACCTACCAAATGCTAGAAATGGATCCAACACAAGGATCAAATTTGAAGGAAATTCCTTATTTTCGCTGAAAAGAATTCAGCGCAAAAGCTCTCAAAGCAGATTTGAAATCAAGAGAGAGCTTCTATTGCTCTAAATGAGAGCACCGTCGTCGAACAGATCCGAAAAATTACAAAGACCATCTAAAGAAAACTGACATGTCCCATCGATCATAAACTTTGTAAGATGAATCACCTGTTGTCCACCAGTTGAGTTCTGGAACGAGCGACATATCGGCATTCCAATAGAGTCTTGTGTTCAGACCTACTCCGTAAAGGCTGACGGCATCACCAGGCGTTGTAGTTCCACTTATTTCAGTATCAATAGCACTCGTGTTCTCCATGTTGAGATTAAATCCGAGTGGCATTCCGTCTAGGTCGTATTCGTAAAAAGCTCTTCCCGTCATGACATTACCGCCTGTGTAAGTCGTATCAGGTAAGTTTTCCTTAGTTTGCAATCGGCCCTGACGATGGAGGTAATCGACTTTTACACCCGCTTGACCATAAGGCGCATGGGCAGCGAATCCTCCATTGATACCAACCGAGTGACCTCCCGAAAATCCATTTTGTTCGAAAGAAGAACCTTTTGGTTTTACCGTACTGTCTTGAGCGCTGTATAAAAATCGTCCTCCGAGATAGAGATTCATCGATTCACCAGGAAATGCAAACTTCGCAAATCCCTCTACGTCCTCGACACCTTTCTGATGAGTGAATGCAGCGGATTTTCCTTCAATATACCCAAGTCCGAGTCCCGCTGAAAAATGATCTGAAAGTCCCCACTCAACAATCGCACGAGTCCGCGTTGACCACATTGAATTCGTAGCGGTTGCGTCTTCCATCTTTACTCTTGTATTGCGAGTGGAAAAACCAAAATCCAAAGCCGTTTCACCTTCGCGCGGTTGATAAAATGCCGAGGGGTGTTGGCCCTTTCCGTGCGAGTCAACAACAGTGTCGGCAAATCCAAGTGCTGAAAATAAAGAAACTAAAATAAGAGCTGCAAATTTCATTGTTCTACCTCTTCAAAAGTCATTTGTTTTGTAAATTTAACGGGTGAAGTTTTTTGATCCACCTCGGGTTTAAAGTGTTTTCGGCAACGAGCTTCGTATATATCGTTTGATCCAACGACCACTTGACCTTCGACAGCTGCAATTCTCTGAGTTCGCGAAGCCGGATCTCCGCAAACAACACAAACTGCGTGTTGTTTGTGAACATTCTCTGCGATCGCCATCAACGTGGGGATTGGGCCAAACGGTTTGCCCTGCCAATCGGTATCGAGTCCTGCAATTAAAACCACAATTCCCCTATCAGCCAAATCCTGAACCACATTCACGATATCAGAAGAAAAAAACTGGGCTTCATCGATCCCTACAATTTTTGTGTCATTTTCTAAATGAGTCCAAATTTCTTTGATCTCGGCAATCACATGTGAATCGATTGTTGTCTGATTGTGAGATGTGATCTTGAATTCATTGTAGCGATTGTCGATCTTAGGCTTAAACGCTTGCACTTTAAGCCGAGCATACTGCGCTCGACGAAGGCGCTTAATGAGTTCTTCAGTTTTTCCGCTGAACATTCCGCCTACAATCACCTCAATCCAAGCTCTTTCTTTGTATGTCGAAAAGCTCATTTTCCCTCCTAAAATCACGCTTCACAATGTGACATCCATGAGTCTTATCTCACTTTGAACCGGTAGTTTTTTCAAGGTCCGACACACAGGCTCCAAATAAAGTGTATCTGACTCTGGCATAGAATTTATTTCGCCATGCGAGG
>JBFWYS010000223.1:0-6296 GCA_050186175.1 Pseudobdellovibrionaceae bacterium | reverse complement strand
AACGATAATGGCTGGCTTTACAGTTTTCGCCATCTCGAGAGCTTCTTTTCCGTCCTTAGCAAAAGCAATTCGAAAATGCTCTGATAGAATTTGAGCCAAGAACTCTCGGATGTATGATTCGTCATCAACTATCAAAACGGTAGGTCTCTTCATTTTTTAAACCCCAAAATTTATTTTAGATTGTTTAAGCTAATTAATAAAGTCCAAGAGATGAAACCATGCGATGTCTAGACTTTGATTTATTTAGTTGGGGAAAGCCTCGAGCGGCCCGCCTTCTGTGGGAAAATGCCTAGGACACTAAATATAGTGTCTTTGTTTAGTTAGCGCGCTTATCAACGATTTGGCGACAGACCGACCGGCCTGAAACTTAAGATTTCTTAACTGAACAGGTCTTTTACTTCGCAATCAAAAATAGTGGCGAGCCTATGAAGTGTGAACAGGCTGGGCGAATGTCTACCCGACTCAAGTCTCTGGTAGTTTCGCAACTCAAAACCGTGCCCCGTCATATCCGCTTGAGATAAGTTCCTGGACTTTCGCATCCTCTTTAAATTGGCCCCGATAGTACGGAGTAGCTTGTTGTATTTTGCTTCAATCGAACTCACATACTAAAGTGTATCGGGTCGGTCGGATTCCACCGTCGGTATAGATTTACCGTCCAGGACTATACGTACCTAGGCAATTTCAGTGATAATCTTGATTATGGTTAAGAATATTCTCATTGTTGAAGATGATGCTGATTTGAGATTCGTAATAAGAGAGCAGCTGGATGGAGCCGGGTACAACGTACTTGAAGCTTCAAATGGCCAAATTGCACTCGGAATAATTGCAGACCAACGGGTCGATCTGATTATCACCGATATTGATATGCCAATTAAAAATGGACTGGAACTTCTTGAAGAAGTAAGGCGAGGCAATTCGACGATACCAGTTGTGGTAATGACCGGTGGCAATCATAACGAAAAACTGATTCTTGCGGCTGGCGCAAGTGCCTTTGTTCAGAAGCCTTTTCTCACAGACATCGGCACAATCGTTCGTAAAATGGCGGCAGCGTAGATTAAATTTCTTACCAAGATTTCCTAGAAATTGAATTGAAGTCCAAAGGTCGGAATTAAGAGGCTTCGTGAAAAGCTACTTACTGTCGTGCTCCCCGAAGAGGCGCTCTTAGATGTGTACGTTGCGGAGTAGTACACAAGCGAGACACATAGCTTCAGTGAAGATGAAAGCTCCGGATGGATCGATAACTTCGAAGCGAATGCTGAACCTGACCATAGATCGCTTGCAGATCCTGTAACTTGATAGTTCGCTTGAATAAAGGGACTGCCCATCAGCGAAATCGAGAAGAGTTCTTTTTTCCCAAAAACATATTTCAAACTAGCCATCGCGTTGGACGAAGTAAGTGTTGCCGTTGTGGTTGCAACCGTATTGGGCTGGGTTGTTGAGATAAGAATGTACTCGAATCCTAGGTAGAACGGATAATTCCTACTTGCCTGCACGTAAACATAAGCATCATAGAAAGTTGTTTGAATTAGATCTCGTGACGTAATGGATTTTTGGTCCTGGATCAGACCGATGTCTCCGCCGATATGAATTTCAGCCTGCGCAAACGACGAGACAACGGTGACAATCACAAAAACGAAACGACTGAGTGCTACCATCCCAGCCCCACTGAGAAAACCATGCTACTCAGATCAAATGTTTGCTTGAACAATGTCGCGCTCTCTTTTTTAAAAAGAACTTCGGCATTTAATGCCCATTTATTCGGGCTTGCATTATTCATGATCCATTCCGTACCGATTCCAGCTGCATATCCGGCTGAAAAAGACTGATCGCTATATGGAATTGATGTGAGCGTTGCATTTTTAGAAAGCGCGACAAAGTTGTAACCGACTATTCCCATGCCAACGAAGTAGACGTTGAAGCCCTTCGTCCTGCGCTCAATTGGAAAAATCTGGAGACCCATTTCGGTCGCGGCAGAATAGTAGTTGAATGAAGCCGTAACCTCAGTTGAATCATCTAAAAAAACCTGTCGTCCGGCCATTGTTCCGACGTTGAATCCAAAAAATGGAATGAAGTGACGGCCATCAAGAAAGACAGAAACTCCGGCGCCGTATCCGACGGATGTTTCTGTAAACGATTTTCCTTTCTCGCCAGAATATAGACTTTGACGAGCACCGAGACGGGTCCGCGGATAGATGCCATAGTTGTTCGCCTCGCTCACCGAGCAAAGAAAAAGAAGAACACAAATGATAAGGAACTGTGAACGTTGACCCATCCCGCTTCATTTCGGTCAAATCTTTAGAAACCTGAATAATCTTAAGATCTTCCCCACCTTAGTCTCGTTTTTAGACAAGACCCTTTAAGATTCTTTAAAATAAGCCGAATTCTAAATGCGCAGGGGGAATATTTTGAGTGAGCAATTGAAAGATAAACATTTAAGGCTTTTCTTCTCTTCGCTGATTGCAGTGGGAGTATTATTTTGCGCAAGTTGTGCACAGCCACCAGAAGATGAGGCGACCACAAGCAGCTCACGCTATTTATATGTAGCGTCCGGCGCATGTTACTCGGGCGGTGGCAATACAGCATTCTCAAACACAACATCTTCAAATGTAGTTTATCGAATCAATCTATCGACCGGTGTCAAAGACATCACTGTTGCAGACTACAATTCATCGCCGTCGCAAGCAGGTGACTCACCCGTTGGAATTGCAAGTATCGATTCGGAGAATATCTATGTCCTAGTTGAAAATACCACGACCGCAGGCGCTCGGCGCATTGAGAGAGTCGCAAAATCGGCCGATGGAAGTCGGGCATTGTTCAGTAATAATACAACAGCTCTAAGTGCTCAGTTGCGAGGAATGAGTCTTCTTTCAAACGGAGATTTTTTAATTAGCAAATCCACCGCTCTAGAAAAAATCACCTCAGCGAATGTACGTGTTCTTAAAGGTGCAAACCCTTACGTCAGCGCACCCGCAGCGCCATGTGCAACTTCAACGACGCTGATGTCAAAAGTTTCGACTATGAGCAATCAATTCATTGTTTTTCTTCACGCTGCAACTTCTCAAAATCGTTTCGGCTTTGTGAAAGCAGAAGGCTATGGAGCATCAGGAGATTGCACACCGGCACAAGCGGCCCCTAACGTCGCCTCATTTCCCGTTGCCTCTGCTTACGACGCCCTCAACTCTAAGCTTCTTGTCGCCTACGCGGGCAGTTCAACTGCAACGGACATCAACAGCATTTATGCTTACAGTATTACTGAAACGGCCTCTTCGATAACTGTCGGAGCGGCAAACAAAATCTACGATGCCAATGCCTATCCAACGACGTACCCCTACTTGTTGTATGGAATCTCTGAGATGGTCCTCGATCCTGTCGACAACGCACTTTACATCGCAACTGCGGTCAACACCGCCACAACGGTAGTAAATTACGCCATTGAGAAGTTCTCATACGACGCTTCTCAAATTGGTGTGACAAACTCAAGCGTCCTCACCAGAAGCGGCTCGACGCCTTTCTACGATTATGGTGGTGATACAAAGTGCATCGCAGATATGATGATTTCAAACTAATTTGTGATCCTTTATGCAGTAAAATGAAATTCGCGATTAAACGCAACCAATTTTCGCTGGGAGATCTTTGCCTGTCCTGAAAGACGGAGGTCAGTGCTATGATCAAAATGCTTGATAAGAAATAAGGTGCCAGTCACAAATTTAGACTCCGACACAGCTTTTTCAGAAAAAATGTTGGGTAAATACATGGCGTGCCGATCTATGTCTGTCAGAAATTTTTTTACAAATTCTTCCGACTGGACGAGATTCTTTTCCTTTAACCAATACAAGCTCTTATCTCTCACAAACTTGAAGTAAAAAGGGACATCGCCACGTCTAATTTGTTCGATTTCGGAGAACAAAATATTATCAGGCGGACTCTCCAATAAATTTCGATATTCAGACGTATTACGAATGATCACACGTATTGGCATTTTTGAAAAATCCAAAGCGGCAAGAGCCCCATCAATTTCAACTTTTCTATTGGAAACCAAACTAAACAGGTCCCAATAGCCGAGAAGGATTTGTTCAACTTGAACCTGTGTCGGGTCTGCTTTTGAATTGACCAAAGCGCCGATACCTGCAAATTCATACCCGACCGTTTTAAATGGCAAAAGTAAAGTTTCATGTGGAAGAGTCAGAGCCGTGAAAACCACTTCGGCGTCCACCGCTTGAAGATGAGTCTTCGTCATAATGAGATTTTGCTTATGCAAATCTCGAATACCGAAAATATAGCAATATGCGATCAACGCGCCAAAAGCATAGAAGTGTTCAAGCGTCCGCGTCTGACTTTCAGTTGAAACTTCTTTGGCATAGCCTGACCAAGTGCCTTCAACTTCAATGTCGAGATTAAAAAAATAATCAGCCAGCGGGCGAGTACCATTTTCGCCCTTCTCGTTGAATAAGGTTTTCAATGGGCTGGTTTTGCCGAAGAACAACCATTCCCAATAAACCGTGCGGGGCTTTCGATACCAGGTATCGGAGCCCCGCTGCACCTTCTCAACTTGCTGTCCAAAATTGTGCTTATCGGCCAGAAACATATGACTATGTTCCTGAGCTAAATCCAGCTTCGAATGACTCAGCTTCTGCTTCAAGTGCTGCTAAGTCGATGTATACGATTTCCATACGCCCCTCCTTTTAGGTTGTTTCCAAAAAACGCGCCGACTGAGAAGAAAAAATATTCTTCTCAAATCTAAGATGAAAATTAGGTAGCTCGTCTTTTGAAATAGTTTTTACTTTCAATCTTTTTGATTCTTTTTTAACGTGTTCGTCGTTTGCCATACCCGTTATGAGATGGCTCTCGAACATGAGCTGGTACTTTTCAATCAACTCAAGGCCGGTCAGTTTTCCCTTAAGGTCGTAATCAAAGAGAAACAGCCGCGAAGAAAAACTGTCGTGGTTGTTTTCCTGAATCCATTTTTCGAACTCAACATCAGAATAAATATGCGTGACTTTCATTTTGCTGGCATTTCTGCCGATCAAAATATTCCAAGAAAGATGAATGCACTCTTCGTCGTCTACGATCACCAGCTCTTGCCCTTCGAACAAAACAATCTCGTTCGACAGCGAAGTTGCTTGAACGGCTGGAATTTCGATTTTTATTTGAGTTCCCGTACCTTCGATTGACGAAATGGCAATTGAACCGTGAAGTTCATCGACTATTGATTTCACATGAAACAAACCAAAGCCGTGACCGCCTTCCTTGCCAAACGTAGCTCCTTCTTTCATGAGCATCGGGAGGACCTTGCCCGGAATTCCGCAGCCGTTATCAGCAATCGTAATGGACGCTCTATCGTCCTTCTGCTCAATCGAAACACTAATTGTGCCCTCACTTTTTATCGCCTCAATTGCATTTGTAATAAGATTCACTAACGCCAGCTCAAGCTTCGACTTGGAGCCGACGACTGAGACGCTTTTCGACTGAGAATCGGTTAATTGAAAACAAACTTTTTTTGTCGCAAGTCTCTGAACTTCAATCATCTTTTGATCAAGAATCCTTGAAACAAGCGTGATAAGGTCAAAAGTTTTCGATACTTGCGTCCCATCATTCGGTGTCTTATCGCCGATCAGGTCTCCAGAAATGGAAGAAATTTGTTGGACGATGCCTTTCAAAAAATCTCGGTCAACTGGATCTGTTGGCTTTGCTTGGTCGATATAGAGGGAGAAGGCGCTCAAAGTGCCGTTAAGAGCATGAGTCACTTGCTTCGCCATTTGAAACTGACCTTCATGATACTTTTTGTCTGAGATCTCGGTCTCTAGAGAATTTATTCGGTCAAACAATGTACTGAGTGACTGGTCGAGATTTTGAAGCTCCCGCACTTGGGTGTCCGTAGCTACAAACCCTTTTTTTGCGTGGCCCAACAAGTTTTGAGAGGCCGCACCGAGACGGTTCACTCGATCTTCAAGGGGCGTTGAAATTTCTTCGACTGCTTTAGTCAGGCCCTTTTTTAAACTAAAATATACAGCAACAAAAAAGCCGATGAAGATTAGCAACGCGGCAAGCAGCCTTACAATCGGACCCGTCAAATCCATATTCACGTCAAACGAGAGCACCTGACCCGTCGCCAATTTTTCTGAATGACTGTCACTGGCTGAAGGAAACCCGAAGGGACGCATGGGACCGCCGTGCGCCCAGTGCTTGCCATCTATGTACACGTCAACACGCAACGGAAATTCCTGAGTCTTTGACCAAGAATCAACAATGCGATTGAGTTCGCCGTCGATGTTGAAGGTATTCTGACTGTGGACTTC
>JBFWYS010000222.1:0-6310 GCA_050186175.1 Pseudobdellovibrionaceae bacterium | reverse complement strand
AGAACTTTAAGTATGGGCATCTATGGAGCGGCCTATGCTCCCGGAATCACCTTTCGAAGTTTTGGTTTTTCTGAGCTCAATATGACTTCGAGTCATCAAATGGACATCTTCGGCGAACGCAAAGACGGAAGTATCCCATTCGAAGTATCATTCTCCTTTAAACCTGGCTTTATCTCTCGAGCTTTAACTTTTTACGTTTTGGATTTGAACGCTCAATCTAATTATGTTGCCGTCACCCTCGATCCAGGAATTGTCAATCCACTGGCTCGTTCATGGCAAAGTGGAAGTGGCACTATGCTAATGAAAGAAGCGCATTTGGATCCAATCACCGGAGAAGTTCATTTCCGTATTCGAGCTCAGTTTGCAAATGCGCCAAAGAACTTACGGCTCAATTTCCGCTCGCAGGAAATTGTAACTGCATCGACAAGTCGTAGTTACCGAGACTCTTTTGCTGGTACTGGTACAACGATCTCGATTACAAACTTTGCGTTCAGTCATTTTATCGACATGTCGAATGCCATCATCGGAGATATGTTAGGAACTTGGAGAAACGTGTATCCTCTGGGAATGCAAATCACAGAACAACCTCCGGTTGTGTACGCCCCTTCTGTAACCAACCCGCAATCTTCCGTTACGGGCGGGAACAGGACGACAAACGGCTCAACAACAGACTTGTCGTTTTTTGAAACCATGACCAATTCGTCCCATCAGGCCAACTTGTATTTCGATCGCTTGAGCTCCACATCGGCTTTCAAACTTTCGTTTTTGGCAACACTCGATACAAGACGTGTATTGACCTTCTCCGTCCTTAAATCCGATGATCAAAGCGGCCACCAAGTCAACTTTACTTACAATCCTATGACTCAAGTTTTCTCATCTAAAAATGCAGTGGGGTCGGGAAGAATTATTTCGGCTGAAGCCATCCGAGACCCCCTATCACAAAAAATCCAGTTCAATATCGTCGGCGAAATTGCCTCTCTTCCATCAAGAAAATTGCGCTTGAACTTCCGATCGCAGAAACCGGGTATCGATTCATTTGTGGGTGATCCAACTGTTTACGTGGGACTCCAAAATCTGTCGTATCAGGAACTGCTTCCTGATACGACGGCAACACCGACCATGACAGTGCTCAAAGAAACAACTGTTCAAGATAACCACGCCATGCAAGCTTACTTTTATGGGTATGCTAAACGCACCTGGACTTTGGATGTCGAGTTTAGACCGGTGGGAGCTCGCCATATCTCCATGTTTTTGGCCAATGCCGCCAATCAGAGTAGCAATATACAAGTCCGCTGCAAAACCAGTGGCGCGCAAATCCTCGCTCCGTCTAATCCGGCACTAAAAAATTTAACAGCCACAGTTACGGCTCAAGCTGACGGATGGTACAGATGTTTAATTCGTGGAGTTCCCGATTCGACCGGAGGTAACCAGCTACGCTTAATTTGGTATCTCAATAACAACGCAACGAACAGCTCCACCTATACCGGAGACGGAGCTTCGGGCGTGATGATGCGAAAAATTTTGGTGACAGATAAATAGATCAAAAAACAAAAGCGCTGACAAATGACCTTACCATCCTAAGACGTAAGCAAACATCAGTGGAGCTACGATCGAAGCATCCGACTCGATAATAAACTTCGGAGTATCTGTCGCGAGCTTACCCCAAGTGATTTTCTCGTTTGGAACTGCGCCAGAGTAAGAACCGTAAGAGGTTGTGGAGTCGCTGATTTGGCAGAAGTAGCTCCAAACTTTTACGCCGTCGACCAATAAGTCTTGAGTTAACATTGGAACCACGCAGATTGGAAAATCTCCTGCGATACCGCCACCAATTTGGAAAAATCCAACTTCGCTTTTTCTTGAAGTTGATTGATACCACTCAGAGAAGTTAATCATGTACTCGATACCCGTGCGCACCGTGTGCACATTTTTGATGTCTTTTTTGATAATGTGACCTGTGAAAATATTTCCGAGAGTTGAATCTTCCCAGCCCGGAACAACCATTGGAATGTTCTTTTCAGCAGCCGCTACCATCCAAGAATTTTTTGGATCGATTTGATAGTATTGTTTTAAAACTCCCGAGTTGATAATTTTGTACATGAACTCGTGTGGAAAATACCTTTCGCCCTTCTGATCGGCTTTTTGCCACTCTTCAAGAACCGCCTTTTCGATTCTACGGATTGCTTCTTCTTCAGGGATACACGTATCGGTAACACGATTCAAATGACGATCTAATAGCTTTGTTTCATCTTCGGGAGTGAGGTCACGCCAGTTTGGGATACGAACATAGTGATCATGAGCCACGAGGTTAAAGATATCTTCTTCGAGGTTCGCACCCGTACAGCAAATCGCATGAACTTTATTTTGGCGAATCATCTCAGCAAGAGAAAGACCAAGTTCAGCCGTTGACATCGCTCCCGCTAATGTAATCAACATCTTCCCGTCTTTATTCAAGTGAGTTTTATAGGCATTCGCTGCATCTTTTAAAGCCGCTGCATTGAAATGACGGTAGTGATGCTCGATAAAATTTGAAACGGGGCCTGCGCTTGTATTTGCCATGATTGCCTTTCCCTGACTTGAAGTCGAATTTGCTTTTTTCTGGGTATTTTTACTGCCGGATAGTGGTAACGGGAAATAATTCTAAGATCAAGCGCAAAGACTCAAATTTCCGACTTTTCGGCCGCGCAAACTTTTGAGTAGAAGCCCACCTCTGAGCAGATATTCTGAAGACCGGCTGCCTTGAGTAAACCTTCCATGCTGTTCATCGTGTAGTTCTTGTAAAAAGGCTCGTGAAAATCGACGGGGAACTGATTCAATGCCCACTCGAAATCCTTCACATCATCTTTTTGCACGCTATCAACCAAGCCAAAAAATCCACCCGGCTTAAGCACACGCATCGATTCTGCAATCACCTTTTTACGAATATCCAACGGCAACTCGTGGAATAAAAAGCAGGAGATAACGGCATCAAACTTTTCGGCTGCAAACGGCATCTCGGCCGCATCGCCTTGGATAAAATCAATTCGATTGTATTTTTGCAAATACTCTTGCGCCTTTTTCAAATACGGATGACTAAGATCCAAACAAACGATCTTAGCTTTGGGAAAAGTGAGGCGAACCGAGCGAGTTAAGGTCCCTGTTCCGGAACCAATTTCCAGAAACCGAAGGCCCTCCCCATTTGTATGCTTAAATTTAGCTTTCAAATGAGGCAGAAGAAGTCTTCTCATGGCATCAGCCGCACCCGCAAAAAGAATTTCAACTTGATGCTCGTACAGATCGGCCGATTTTTTTGAGAGATAGCCCTCACTTTGATAATGAAAGTTTCGCTTATAATAATCCGGCAAATCTCTTAAAAATTCTTGAGCTTCCCCACCAAACTGATGGGCCTCATTGCGGGTTCTTCGTTTTGCCAGAAAAAATCCGTCCCACCAGATTCGCGGCAAACGCAACAAATGTTGACGAGGCCACTCTGGTTTTAGAACAGACACGGGATAAATTCCGTTCGAAATATTCTCAGAATCCCGTTTTAAAAGTTTAAAAAGTTCCTGCAAAGACCGGCGTAGCATTAAATCACGGTTTCTCGGCCGAGCTCGCTTTTTTCCAGTCGCTAGAAAATGGACAATCGGAAGACTGAGTCCTTCGATGAGGTAGAGCCCCGTTCTCAGAACTCCGAAAGCTAAGGCTCCTTTATCAAGAACTTCTTTTGAAATCTCGGGCGATAAAATTTTTGAATTCTCAAAAAACTTCGCTTGCTCTTCCAAATTCATCTCCTCGCGTTTTTTAAAACAACGATAGCGTCTCTCCGGCAGACCACTCAGCCCCTACGATGATGGACAGATCCCTTTTCGAAAAGCTCGAGTGATACTGACCACCTAAAATCGAATACTTGATTTCATCAGGCATTTTAATACGGTAAACAATGTATTGAGCATCAGACTTCGACTTAATACCCATTACATTTGAGCCCATGGCCACCACACCAAAAGTTTGATCCTCATACTTGTAACCAAAGAAGGCCGTTTTGCTCTCGATCAGTCCGCCACGATTTCGGAGTGCTAAGTTTTCAGATTCAAGCGCCAAGGGTTTTCCGTCATCCGTGTTTGTAACGTTTGTCTGAGAATAAACCAAAGTTCCCATAAAATCGCCGACGGCTCCCACGACCTGAGCCAAAGCTGTTGTTCGGCCCACGACTCCGTCGCAATCATACAGCTTACAGTCAAATGGTTTCACGTCATAAAAACGAGAGGTATAGGATTGCTGTACGCTCAAACGCAGAATAGAGATCGGATAAATTTCTGCAAAGACACGCGCCTTTCCGTGAACTGCGACATCACCGCCTCCGCGAAGAAATCCGTATTTCCAGTCGGTGGGCCCGCCTTTCGTGCCCCAAAGCAAGCTATTGTAAGCGGCTTGAGCCTCGAGCGACAATCCACTTTCATAAGTGCGGTAATCCCCGCTTAAATTATATTCCCACTGCGCTTGAGACGAAATTGAAAAAAGCAAAACCGCGAAAAACAAAAAACTCATTTTTCAGCTCCTGCCTGTCTTTTCCTCTCTAAATAATAATGGCGAAAAACCGCGAACGAATAAACTGAACCAATCACCAAAATAAAAAAGGCAAAACTAAAAAATATTAAGACTCCCAAAATGCACTCCTTTTTGAAATCGGTGAATCCGACAAACTTAAAACATCCCCAACGATCAAAGAACTAAGCGCAAGACCAAAAGAGCCCACTACAAAACTCGCAGTCCCGTGAACAATTGTTTTGCGATCACATTGATTGACACCATTTTGCCCCTGTGGACACACACACTCAAAGCCTTCAGCACCATCATACGGAAGCCATTGTGACTCATGTGCAGGTTCTCTTGAAAACACGGTTGGAATCCCAAAGGTTTGGTCCGACGGCCAAGAAAATTTTGTTCTCAAATCTTTACGAATCTGCGCCAGAAAGGGATCTTCTGAAGTTTCGCTGAGATCTTTGACTTCAACAGCGAGAGGATCCAAACGTGAACCCGCTCCCCCACTACACACCACACGAATCTTATTTTTTCGGCAGTAATCCAGAAGAACGCACTTTGCCTTTAAATTGTCGATCGCATCAATAACATAATTTGGTTTTGGCGTGAGCAATGCCTCAACTGTTTCTGCGTTACAAAATTGAACTTTAGCAATGAATTCACCCTGAGGATTAATTTGGCGAAGGCGATCCGCCATGACTTTGACTTTTTTCTCACCGATCAAAGGTGAAAGAGCATGAATCTGGCGATTTAAATTCGTGACACAGATCTCATCGTAATCAACTAACGTAATTTTTCCGACGCCTGAGCGAGCCAAAGATTCGGCTGCAAAAGAACCGACTCCACCCACTCCAACAACCACCACATGCGTCTCGGCCAAAACTTTCATCGCCGAGTGACCCACGAGGCGTCCCATGCGATCAAAACGACGGTGTAAAGAAAATTTTTTCTCCATCGTTTTTAAAAGTTGTGGTTCTATTTCCAAAAAGTCCTCACTTCTAATTTTTTTCTAAATTTAACAGCCGCCGCACATTCGCTGAGCTGGCTTCTAAAACTTCCTCTGGATCCAAAGCTTTAATATGACCCACGGTTTCTGCAATTTCCCAGAGACTGGCGGGTCCGTGCAACTGTCCTTTTTTTGAAAACGGAGGCTGATCTGGCGCGTCGGTTTCGAGAAGAAGTCTTTCCATCGGAATGGCCTCTACAGCGGTTCTCAAAGTCTTATTATTTGAGTACGTCACCGGGCCACCAACAGAGAGAGAAAAGCCTCGACGCATGAGGTCTTCTGCTTTTTGAGAACTTCCATTGAACGAATGAGCGAAGCCACCTTTTTTGGGGCTTCCCCAAACATCTAAAATACGAATGGCAAACTCATGCGCCTGTACCAAATGCAAAACCGCTGGAAGCTCAGCTGCCTCCGCTAGCTCCAATTGCTCTTCAAACATGCGAACCTGCAACTGCTCCGAATGATTTCGGTAGTGGGGACGAAAATCCAGACCCATTTCGCCAAGCGCCTTTGCTTTTGGTAAGAGCGGAGCGAGAAGGTCGAGTGCTTTTTCACATTCTTCTTCATCGTGATCGGCGACCCACATTGGATGAAGTCCCAAACACAGAATCACCTTTTTCGGAAACCGCGAAGCCAGCTCTATTTGTTTTTGCCATTCTTCTGGCCCCACGCCCCCTTGAACAAATCGCGAAATTCGCATCTCTGCGGCGGAAGACATCATCTGCTGGAGTAAGGTTGGGTCGAGTCGGGGGTCACTCAGGTGACAATGAGAATCAATAAATTCTG
>JBFWYS010000221.1:0-6401 GCA_050186175.1 Pseudobdellovibrionaceae bacterium | reverse complement strand
CCTTTGTGCGCAGAGATTCCAAATCCTTGGAAGGAGCTTTTTGATGTTTTCCGCATCCTGCCACCAACGTAGTAGCTGCTGCTAGAGTAACTACTGTTAAGAAAACTGACGACGTTATAGTTTTCATTTTCAAGACTCCTGTCTTCATTACCGACTACTCACTCGGCGTAATTCAAATGGATACAAGACATCAACATTTACGCTTCCCACTGGACGTGGGAATTGCCATGTTCTCATTTTAGCGATCATGCAGGCTTCAACTGACTGCGAACCCAATGATGAATTGGCAACACGTGCTTTCGTAATTTTTCCTGCAGGGCCGATAACGAAATCAACCGATACGCGGCCTCTTAAATCAGGAGCTCCTTGGAGACCCTGTTCGTAACAATAAATAATTTGGCCTTTATTACGATTGATGACAGCTTGGATTTGGTCGCGATCCAATCCGCCTTCCATTGTAACTTCTTCGTCAGATGGCAAAGAGATTCCAGAAGTTCCTCCGACGAGAGAGATTTTTCCGTATCCGGCCTTACCGCCACCAACACCTTTAGTTCCATATCCGCCGGCGCTTGTCGCGGCTCCGCCAGAACCTGCGCTTCCAGCGATCAATCCATGCCCTGGCAATAATCCACTGACACCACCACGACCTGCATGACCCACACCACCACCACCAGAACCAACTCCAGCAGAACGAATGTTTTTAAGGGAGTTCATATCAAGACCTTCGGCATTACGTGCACCATTTTTAACTCCGCCGAGAGCGGCTAAAGCTCCGATTCTTTCTAAAGAACGAGTTGGCGCATTACGAACAGAACTTTTTTGGTTTTTAGGAACCTGACGGTTCGCAACCTTTTTTGGAGCCGTTACGTTTCTTTTAACCACAGGCTTAATTTTTGGAGTCTTAGCTACACGAGCACGGCGATTTGTCGGCTTGATTTTGCGTTCTGAAACTTGAACACGGGGGACGGGTTGAACTTTTTCATTTTTTTGAGGCAATACGATTTTAACAACTTGTTGCTCCTCTTTTTTAGGCGAGAAGTAACTCATGACGATTGGGATGAGGATCAAGATAGCGACGATAACAGCATGTGAAGCTGCAGTTTTCTTTAAGAAAACCTGCATTTCTTGTTCATCTTCGTTTGGCAATTCAGATGGAAAATCAACCAAAACTTCGCCTGGGTTTGCAAGGCGTAAGAAACCCATTTCATTTTGGCCGTTCACAATTTTCTTTGGGCCCTTACGAAGAGCTGCGACAGAGATCTTTTCTAAAACATCAAAAGAAACTTCGGCATCTTTGAGTGGCGTTAAATCAGAATGAAGTTCGATTTTACGAAGGTCATATCGATAGATCAGTGTGAAATTATCTGATTGTGTAGAAAGCGAACGGACACCTTGTCCCATTTTATTTTCTAGAATCAAACGTTGTGCTGTGCTCATTTTCACTTCACCTTTATTTCACCACTGGTGAATTTTCATTAAAAAGGAACTGAAAATGGGTTTTTTACTACCTACGTTCAGTCACGTTCACTATCTTTAGCAATTCGATCTCGGAAACTCTTTCGAGCTCCCAGTAAATCCTCGAGAACTTTATCGTTCTCGACCGTCGCAGTCGTGCTTGGAGCAGTTTGAAACTTTCCGTGCAGCGAAGCTCCATCGAATCGGAAGGAGGTTCCAAGTCTTGCGCTATTTGCGCTTTGGATTTTTTCCTTCTTTGGGGCAGACTTTTTTGCATCTGCCTTTTCGATATTTACTACAAAACCTAACATTACAATTAGCAACATCGGTGCCAAGAGCAAAAACTGTTTCATAAGCTTTTCTCCGTTCTGATTTGTTCTAATCGGCCTTCTAAATAAGATACCATCAGTGTGTGGCCGCTTTTTGTCTCTAGATTTTTCAATTTTTCAAGGTCTTTTACGCTCTCAGGATTTGCTCTTACAGACTCACGAGCTGAAACTAATTCCTTCTGAGACGGTGTTGTGCTTGCAGCATTTTTTCCGAGTGCCGATTTTAAGTACGCACGAATTCCTGAGTTTGGAGAGAGGGCGATCAAAATGCCGAGCTCAGTCACTAAGAGGGAACGCAACTCAGGTCGGCTCGCTGTATATTCATCAGCAAGACGAACGATCACTTTTTCGTTTTTCCAAAACTCATTTAATTTTTGAGCTGCGACCTGAGACTTTTCAAGATAAGGTAAAGATTGTTTTTTGAGCAGAGCCATATATTGAGCTTGTTCCTGTGGTCTCAACCCTTTTGGAAGAGGTAAGGAAGAAAGATCGTAAACCATTCTGTTGTTTTCGAAACTTAAAGTTGAAAGTGCAAAAATTTGCGCCGTGAAGTCATTCAGTCGATTCGCTTCCTTAACGGACTTATCAGCTTCCTTTAAAAGCTTGATTCTATCTGCGATCGTAGTTTGAAGACGGCGATCACTGCTTGTATTTAATTTATGAGATGAAATTCTCTTATGAAAAGCTTGGTGTTTTGCAAAGAATCTTTGTTTTCGAACAAACTTTCCGGCAGGTGTTTGCGCCATTTTTTTGCTTTTTAAATAAGGCTCAATATCGTTCAGATTTTTTGTTTCGTTGTAAACTAAGATCAGTATCTCGCTGAAAACACCAGGGTATTGTAAGAAGGCCTTTTTGTATCTTTTAATATCTGCCTTTGGACTTGAAGAAGACTGAATCATCCGTGACAGAACTGTAGCTTTAGATGGACCTTTAAGTCCTTTATCAAGGGCCGCTTTATAATGAGCTGTTCCGCGGAGTCCCGCAAGTTCTGCAAGTGTGCCCAGTCTCACTTCCTTTTCAGCGGAACTAATATTCGGAAAGCGCATTCTCAAAGCCGTTTGGTAGGCCGATTTAAAGTCTAACCTTTTTTCGTAGAAACCAACTTTACGGGCTAATGCATGCTCCTTATCTTCTGCAGAGAGGGAAGGGACTGAGAGGAGTAAAGTAAGAGAAGATAGAATTGCTGTCTCGTCGTTTAATTTATCGGCCAAAACTAATTGGTTGCGATAATGAACTATTTTTTCTGTATCTGTCGAATTAGACAAAGAGACTTTTTGCATTTTTCGAAGAGCCGCTTTGAGATCGGAATCCGATGCTTTATTGCTATTCGCAGTTGAGGCCGTCTGATTTAGAACCGCTTTCCTTTGGATACTTGTGAATTCTTCTCGGTGTTGAGGGAGTGCAGCAGCAAATTCAGAAGCCCATTGTTCGATGAGGGTATCATTTTTTTGAATGGCTAAACTATCAAGCGCTAAATCGGCTGACTTCTTCCGAAGTTCAGGATTTCCGGTTGGAGTGAGGGCAAGATCGTGGAATTGTATCGAGGCGACTTTCCAATCTTTTTTATCGTAATTAACATGGGCCAGCTGATAACGAACTTTGTAACTATTCGCTCCGTTTGGACGAACGGCAAGATATCTTTTGTAAACATCCTCCTTGAGTTTTGCATCGCCCGTTTTTTCAGTGGCTTCGAGTTCGCCAACAAGGGCTTTATCGCGAAGAGTATCATCTTTTGCAAATTCGCTTCCGAAGCGGTAGAGACTTGCCGCAGCTCTATGCTGCTTTAGTTCGCTAGCGACCTGAGCTCCGAGAATTGCCATTTGCGTGTCTTGAGGAAATGTTTGGGCGTAAACAACATAGGCATTTAGGACATCTGTATTTGGTTTTGATTTTTTTGAACGGTGAAACTCCGTCACGAAGTGTTTCATTCGTTTCTGAATTTTGTCACACGTCCCTTGAGTCTCCTCGGTCTTCTTCGGATTGTTGTAACAAGCCGTCTTTTTATAAGCAGCAGCCGCGGTCGAGAAATCCTGTGTCGATTGTGCCGTCTGGCCCTTGTCGTAATTGGCCTGGGCCATCAACATAAAGGCTTCAAGTTGTTCTTCAGGATCAAGGATTGCAGTTGCGAGATAAATTTTGTATATGTCAGCGGCGGCTTGCTTTTGGCCCAAGCGGTCGGCTTCTTGTCCAAAGAACATCAATAATTCTTTTTTCTGAGAATCAGGAGTCAAACTTTGGTAAGTGGATATTTCGTCAGAGGTAATCTTTTGACGAGAATAAAATGTAGCCAGATCTCGCATAATATCATTTTGAAAAGCTGAATCCGCAATCACTTTTCCATCACTTGTCTCTTTAGTTAACAGAGATGGCGTGCGGGCGAGTGTTTCCAAGGAGCGGATCGCCTTTGGCAACCGGTCCATATTGAAATCACACCAAGCCAGGCGATAGTGGATGATTCCTTTTTGAGCGACATTTGGATCCTTAAGAGCCAATAAGTAATGTTCCATTGCTTTTTTAAATTTAGTGTTTTGGAAAAGAAGATCGGCAAGAGCGACATGGGCTCTTGTTACAACATCGTTTGAATAAGAGTTTTGATTTTTTAGGATGCCTTCAAAAATGGTGATTGCCGAAGAATCTTCTCCGGCCATTTGGTGCAAGTGAGCCATTTGAAAATAAACTCGACCTTTTTGAGTGTAGGTGAGAGTTGGCAGAACTTGTTGGTAAAGTGAAAGAGCTTTTTTTCGATCGCTTCTGGAACCTTTGCAAGCATCGCAATTAGCTTCAACTTCGTTCATAAAGCGAAGGCGGGCTCTTTCGGCTAGTAAGTCGGCAAGGCGTACCTGAGTCGGGCCCCACGACGAGTCTTTTTTTGTCATCAACGAGAGAACTCTTTCCATCTTCTCAATGACAAGGTTTTGCGTTTCTGAATCCATTTTTTCAGCATGAACGGTTGTTCTAATAGCTGTTAAAGTCGATAGAATTAGAATGAGGAAAAGAGTTAGTTTTTTCATTGTTTTGGCATGACCGCGAATTTGAGAGTTTGAATCCCGGCTTCAGAGCCAGCCCGGATCACAGGATCCAGTTGAGCAAAGTCCATTTGCTGATCCGCTTGAATAAGAATTTCGAATTCTTTTTCTTTATCAGTCGCTAGGTTTTTAAGTTCGACAAGCTTTTCGCCTAAGTTGCTAGCGTCGACAGGTGCCGTGTCTTCATTGATAAAGTATTGGCCTTTAATAATTCTTATGATCGATTCGGCGCTTTCGATTGTTGTTCCAGATTCTGCCACTGGAAGTGAAATCTTAGTTGGCACTCCGACTTCCAGTCCGCCGGATTGGGTTCCAATGAGGAGGTAGATCACGATAATTGAAAATGCATCGATTAATGAAGTCAGCGGAAGAACCAATCCTGATTCGTGCCAGCTAGCTTTTTTAATTTGATTCCCATTCTTTAAAAGCTGTGTACTTTCAAGAGGGGACGTTCGGGTATTGTTTTTTAAAACAGAGGCTTTCATAGGCCACCTATCCTAATGGAGACAGACCGACATCGGTCATCTGGTTCACTTTTAATTGATCCATCATTTGGATCACAACTCCGTACTGAGCTTTCGCTTCAGGGCGGATCACAACTGTGTTTAATTCAGGAAGTTCAGCTTTGAGCGATTTAATTCTTTCAGCAAAGGCTTCCCAGTTGACACCATTTCCACCGGCAGCGATTTGCTGCTCGAGAGGCATCTTTGTTTTTACGTCCCGGAGAGATAATCGTAAATTTCCTTCTGGGGTAACGGCAATCCACAATGAAGGAGGATTTTTAGCCCCTGAAATACTGTTATCGCCGACGGCCTGTTTTGTGTCGAGTGAGCTTGTTTGAATCCATACAGCTGTCAAAAGGAGAAAGCAGATCAACACAGACAGAATGTCGAGAATTGGAAGAATATTAATTTCGAAATTTAATTCTTTTTTCATTTTTGCCTTCCACCTTCGCTGAAGTTTCGGCGGACTTTGTCCGCCTGCTTAAACCGAGGTTTAGTTGCTGCAATTACTTCAATCCAAATTTGGGTTTTGACGGGATTGCTTCGTTATGGAAGCTCAACTGAATGAACAAGTTCATCGCAGCCTTGTTAAGGTCATCCGACAAACGATTTGCTCTGTTTTGTAAAACTGAATACATGATAAGAGCTGGAACCGCTACTAGAAGTCCATAAGCCGTTACATTCATCGCAAGAGAGATACCTTGAGACAAGATCATCGCTTTTTCAGCTGGATTCGCGTTTGCGATACCTGCGAAAGAGTGAATAAGGCCTGTGATTGTTCCCAAAAGACCGATCAATGTTGCAACGTTTGCAAACATCGCTAAGAATCCAATACGCTTTTCAACGCGCGAGTTTTCTTCGATCAAGACTTCATCCATTTTCATTTGGATTTCTTCTTTTCCGCCCATGTTTACTGCGGCTTGGATGCCGGCAGAAGCAACAACGCCAAGTGGCTGGCTTTTGCTCATGGCTTGAGCTCTCTTAAGAGCTTTTTCCATCTGGCCAGACCGAATATCTTCTGCCAAAAGTTTTGTTAGGTCTTTTTGATTTGGCTTGCGATTAACAAAAAGAGCAAAAGATCTTTCAAG
>JBFWYS010000220.1:0-6450 GCA_050186175.1 Pseudobdellovibrionaceae bacterium | reverse complement strand
GATATTCGCAAGTGACCCCTCGAGAAACCTCAATTTTTCCACCCAAATCTAAATTTTGAATCGAAAGAGCAAATTCAAGAACCTCAATCCCCTTCATTAACCCGGCTTTCGCTTCATCAAAGGCTTTACCGCATTCAGAACTCTTTAAATGGGTAATTGCATCCTGTTCTCGCAATAAAATATTACGAAATTGGTAAAGAACTTTGCTTCGCTCTTTAATAGGAAGAGCGCCCCATGCAATTTGTGCCTTTTCAGCGGCCAAAATCGCCTGGTTAACTTGTTTTTCTGATGGAATTGAAAACTCACCAATAGCTTTCCCGCTGTACGGAGAAATAACCTGGCCGGTTCCTTTTTCTCCGACGACCCATTCGCCACCAATAAAGTTGGCGCATTTAAGAAGCTCTTTAGGCAACTGTGTCTGCATATATCCCTCACTGAAGCAAAGAACAATTGGATGCCGTTTTAAGCGAAAAGGCATCTTGAAAGTTGGTTTTTTGGTGGGCGTCATAAATGGCGTGCTGGGGGTTTGTTTGAATGCGCTGGTCGCGCAAAATTGAACCCTCGCGGGCGGCCAGCCTCATGGATGGCTCAACGATGCGAACAACAAAAAAACTCGCAGCCAATAGATCTTGCGACACATGAACCCAATCACAGGCATATTTTACACGCTCAATTCTTAATAATTTACATAAAACGTCACAGCTCTGTTATTTTTCGCCGTCCGCACCTATTGTGTGTACATATTAAAAAAATTTACGGGGGTTCTGGGGATGCTGAGTTTACTACTGGCACTAGCCACATCTGTCGGTTTTGCGCAACAATGTCCAACTTTAAACTCTGAAATGGCGACTTGGTTTATGACCCATAGCCGAGATCGCAATAAAGTTCCTATCGTTAAGGCGCCAATCGAGAGACGAATGGGAGCGATTCGTGATCAGTCCCGAACACCCTGGTGCTGGGCCTATGCAGCCGCTGACATGATCACCTATGCATCGGGACAACGAGTTTCCGCAGCCAATATCGTTTCTATTACTGAACGCTACAAAGGTGGCCGGTATAACCGGCGCGGCCGAGATATCAAAGATCAAGGTGTGCATATTGAATTCGCATTAGATGCCATCGAGAGAGAATATCTGTGCAGCGAAAGCCAAGTGCCATCGTCTAAATTTTCAAATGGCGACGCTAGAAACGCCGTGTGCAGTTCACCTACAATTTCCGTTGCAAACTTAAGATACAAGATTGAAAAGCAGCAAGTTGGTTACAGAAACAGCCTTTTGCATGCACTTGACGAAGCCCTTAAAGACGGAAAAGTTCCGGCAATTGAATACAATGTGGTGAAGTATTTATCTTGGTACAATCCCCAATTTACGAACACTCCTATGATGATGCACGCCTCAACAATTGTCGGACGCTTCCACAACCCAAAATCAAATCAATGTGAATACATCATCCGCAACTCTTGGGGCGAAAACTGCTATCTTTATAACGGAACTTGTGCGGGCGGATATCACTCTGTGAGTCGTTATTCGATGGGCGAGATTTTGTATCAAGTCATTCGCCAGAAATAAAGTTGCGCTTTCTTGGTGTTTATTACTAGCATGCTCAAATGAGCGAGTCTTCAGAGCTGCAAATTCGCGAAATGAAATCGTCGGATTTACCAGCCATCAAAAATTTTACGGATCGAGCGATCGGCGTGGATTACTACTCCATGTCAGATCTTGAAGACATCTTTCGCCGTTCCTCGGCCCTTGGTGCTGACAAAACTGACACGATGTGTTCCCTTGTTCTCGCGGATTCGCAAAATCAAATCTTTGGCGTTCGCATCACCTACCCTCCCGGCAAATGGGAAAAAGGCAAAGGCAAGGGCTTAACTCCTGAAAAGTGGCCCTTTCCATTAAATAAAACGGCCTATTTCCAAAGTCTTTTTATCGATCCGTCAATTCAGAGCAAAGGCTTTGGCAAAAAAATGTCTCTTCAGGCGATTTCGGTTCTCAAAAAAATGGGAGCTAAAGCTATCGTTTGTCATTCTTGGAAAGATTCGCCAAATGACTCTTCGGGAAAGTATTTACGCAGCCTCGGTTTTAAAGTGGTTGCAACTCATCCTGACTATTGGAAAGATGTTGACTACCTTTGCACCCGTTGTGGAAATCCTCCGTGTCGTTGTACGGCGGAGGAAATGCTCTTAGAACTTTAATTTTTAGGGTGAGAAGTGAGAACAAGGGAGATAAAATGAGTACGTCTTTTTGGCTGGATCGATCCTCAAAAAAACCAACGGCCCAATATGATGCTGTCGTTGTGGGGGCTGGCATTTCTGGATTGTCAGTTGCGTACTGGCTAAAAAAAGAAGATCCAAATTTAAAAGTCGCGGTCATTGAAAAATCTCGAATTGGATTTGGCGCGAGCGGCAGAAATGCCGGGTTTATTACGTGTGGTTCGGTCGAGCACTTTAATCGTTTGATTTCAAAACATGGTAAAGATGAAGCGGTTGAAATCTGGAAATTCTCTGAAACAAATCTAAAACTCCTTGAAGAAAATATTATTCAAGGCGCTGAAGGAGCACTTCAATTTGAGAAAAAAGGTGCGTATTCGCTTGCGGCTCAAGAAAATGAATTTAAGGAGTTAAAAAATGTCGCCGAGATCATGAGTGGATTAAATATTCCGGTCGAGTTGGTCGAGGGCGCGGGAATTGAAAAAAGATTAGGCGCTACAGGTTTTGTGGGTGGAATTCGTTATCTCGATGATGCTTCTGTTCATCCCATTCGTATGCTTGAACTGATGCGCGAAAAAACCAAAGCGGATTTTTTCGAACAAACAGAAATGTTTGGATACGAAGAGACTTCTGATGGAATGCGTTTGGTAAAAACAGATAACGGAAATTTTGAAACCCCAATGATTATCTATGCCTTAAATGGATATTCTCCTGCCGCACACCCTTACTTTGCGGATAAAATCTATCCAACACGTGGGCAGATTTTGATGATGGAGGCAGTTCCCGCTTTTATGGACGGGCCTTGCTACGCGAACTTCTATCTCGACTACTTTCGTCAGTTGCCTTCGGGAGAACTTCTCATTGGCGGCTTTAGACAAATTGAAAAGGAAACTGAAGTCGGCTACTCCGATCATACGACATCGGTGATTCAGCAGGCTTTACATCATTTTGTTGTGACTCACTTGCCGAGCTACACGGACAAAAAAGTAACTCATCGCTGGGGCGGCGTGATGGGCTTCTCGAAAGATGGCCAACCCATGGTGGGCTCATTACCTGAAGATCCGCAAGTTTTCTTCTGTGGTGGTTACACGGGTCACGGAATTGGCCTTGCGTTTAATACTGGAAAACATTTGGTCGATTTAATTTACGGGCGCCCCATCCCAAAATGGTTGAGCTCCCGCAGATTTCACTAATCTGATTCTAAACGTAAATATCTTGTGCCGGCGTTTCATTTGGATCGACGGCGTAACTCTGAGGATCTCGTCCTATTTTCTTGATGATATCCTCATCTAAAAAATGATTTCCCGTTACTCCTTGTTGCGTAAGAATCCAGTGGGCGGCATCGGCCACGATTTCTGGCTTACGACTCTTTCGAATGGCAGCGTCCCCACCCAAAAGATTTTGAACCGCAGCAGTTGCAATCAAAGTCTTAGGCCAGAGACCATTGACGTCAATTTGTCCTTTGAATTCACCGGCCCATCCTCGCACGGACATACTCAAGCCAAACTTTGCAAGACTGTACGCCAAATACGGAGCCAGCCATTTTTCTTCAAGGTTGAGCGGAGGACAGAGCGCAAGAATTTTCGGAGCCACTGACTTTTGCAAATACGGAAGACTATGCTGAACGGTTAAAAAAGATCCACGCACGATCACTCCATGCATAAGATCAAATCGCCGCGATGGAGTTTCGGGAGTCTTTGTTAGATAAATCGCGCTCGCATTAAGAACACAAATATCGATTCCTCCAAAATGAGCTGCTCCCTCGGTCATCGCTTTCTTAATGGACTCTTCTTCTCGGATATCACACACCACAGGAAAAGCTTCGCCACCTGCTTGTTTGACTTCTTCGGCAGCCGTGAAAATCGTACCGCTCAGCTTAGGATGAGGCTCCGTTGTTTTTGCAGCGATAATAATCTTCGCTCCATCGGCGGCCGCTCTTTTGGCAATAGCCAATCCAATTCCGCGACTCGCACCGGTGATAAACAAAACTTTGTTCTGAAGTGGTTTCATGTTGCGTCCTCTTTCTCAGAATACCTAAGTGTAACAAGCTCCTCAACGCTGGCAATGCATAAACGGCGCGCCATTTTGGGCGGGCCTTTTGAAAAACTTGCCCTTAAGTTTGCCTGAAAACCCATTACGGTCTTGTGGGAACTAATTTTAGCGGGCGCAGATCTTGGATTAGGTTCTCTTGCGGTTCATCACAAATGCAAAAGTGGATATCAGGCACATTCACGTGAATTAAAACCTAAGGAGCTTTAAAGTGTCCAGTTTGTTGACAGTTATTTTGCTAAACGGCCTATTTCTCTTCGTTTTCTCGGCGTGCAATCCTCCGCCAGAGAAGAGCAAGAAAATAGATACGGTCGATATTGCTAAAGAGATCTCCTGCGCCTACACGCTTGACGACGGCAATAAGGAATACTCTCTGCCAGGCGCGGAAAAGTTAGCAGAGACTAGCTTTGGCAAAATGTTTGATATGAATCGCCTTTTGCCACTCATGGGTCTTTCTTTAAGATCGACGGTTTCATTTATTAAAGAATCCGGAAAAAACCTCCCTGATAGTTCACTCGTCAGTCTTTACTACATTTCCGGTAACAAACCTGAGCGCTGCAAACCTTTAAAAGAAATATTAGATTTACCTCCTCGAGATCAAGAACAAGAGTGGCAGTCCGTGAGTGAAAACGCCTTGGGAGTTGTGGGTATTTACCTTAAAAAAGGACAGGAAGGTATTCCAAGCACAAATCAGCAAGCTTCAATCTTGGTTGTCGACCATACAACACGCTGGACAGTGATTCATGAATTTATGCACCATTTATTTCAATCGGAAATTGCCAAACAAGTCGCTGAAGGCAAAGCCTTATCAGACAGCCAAATTATGGAAGACCAAAATCAAGTTCGCTTAATGGATCTTTTGGACAAATTCGAAGCGGCGCAAACACAAGAAGAAAAAGACCTTGCAGCGACCCAGCTTGCGACTGAATACCGTCGGGCGAAGATGGCTCATGCTGAGCAATTTCGTCGCAACTTTCTCGAAGAAATGACGATAGAAAAAATGCTGATTGAAAAATACAACTCCGGAGAATTTAAACACACCCATCCACTTGAAGTTACGAGTGGAGCTCATTATATTGTTTCCAGCTATAATAAGTTTTTCAAAATGACCTCTAAAATCGTTCAAGACACAAAAGATGCCGAGAATAACTTTGCACAACGAGGTCACGCCACTGCCGCCGATATTTTGGGTGATGTCGCGGATCTTTTTGAGAGACTCGATCGGGAGGCATATCCAATTGCAAAATGGGCTTTTGCTCAACTTCCAGTAGAGTATCGTAAAGGTTTGAGCTTTAATAGCATCGTTTCCGAAAGCGCTCCTCTTTTTGAGAAGTCCTGTTCACATGGAGATATGAAGTCGCCAGAGATCAGTTTTTCGTTCTCGAATAAAGGAAAATAATCTCGCTTTCTAAGAGACTCCGAGAAATCTAAGACCTTGAACCAAACCTACGGCCACTCCATAGGCAACCAAGTTAAAAATAACCAATTGGAAAATTGCAAACTTCCATGATCCCATTTCACGGATCGCGACCCCCGTTGTAGCAATACATTGAAGAGCGATAATCACAAAAGCTAAAAGGCCAATCACAACCGCGGGTGTGAAAATCAAAGTTCCATCAGTAAAAGTGGCCGTTTTCATTTGCGACATAAGCGTTTCGCCCATGGTTTCTTCGTTATCGTCCGTGACATTCATAACTAGAGCCAAGGAAGAGACAAACACTTCGCGAGCCGCAAATGAGGTAATCAGACTGACTCCCACACGCCAGTCGACTCCCATTGGTTCAAAAACAGGTTCAATTTGATGCCCGACGGATCCAAAATAGCTCTGTTGCAAACGCCCTTGTTCTGCAGAAAGCTCAGGATGCGGAAAAGTAGTTCCCAACCAAATAACAACTGCGAGAGTAAAAATAATCGGGCCCGCTCGTGTCGCATAATTTCGCGTTCTCACTCCCGACTGACGAAGTAAGCTGCGAATTCGCGGCCTTCGATAAAGCGGAAGCTCCATCATAAAAGAAGAAAAACTCTCGGCTGGCAAAAATTTATTGATGATAGCTGCAGCGAAAGCTCCCACGGCCAAAGAAGTAAAATACAAAAGCGCCATTGCCAGACCCGCTTGCCACGCAGGTTGACCCAAAAATAAAAAACCCAAGAGCAACGCAAACACCGGAATTCGTGCTGAACACGTCAGAAGC
>JBFWYS010000219.1:0-6456 GCA_050186175.1 Pseudobdellovibrionaceae bacterium | reverse complement strand
TGCAACTGATGTGGCTGTCCGAAGTAGCGCAACAGCTGAAGATTTGGCCGAGGCCAGCTTTGCTGGCCAACAAGAAACTTAATTACCTGTGCGAGGAGAAGCACAACTTTTGGAAGCCTGTCGTAAGTGTTTCGCCTCCCTCTTTACCGAGAGAGCGATTTCATACCGAAATAAATTTGGTTTCGACCACATGAAAGTCAGTCTGTCGGTCTGCGTGCAAAAAATGGTACGCTCTGATTTAGCCGGCGCGGGGGTGATGTTTAGCATTGATACCGAATCGGGATTTCCAAACGTCGTGTTGATTAGCGCGGCCTATGGGCTTGGTGAAAACGTAGTTCAAGGTTCTGTCACTCCAGACGAATACTACGTTTTTAAACCGACGCTTCGGGATTCTCTAAGGCCCATCCTGCGAAAAGAAGTCGGAAGCAAAGAATTCCAATTAATTTATGATACAAGCGGCGAAAAACTCGTAAAAAATATTCCCGTTTCAATTGAGAATCGAAAAAGATTCGTTCTTACAGATGATGAAATTCTGGAGCTTTCGCGTTGGGCCGTTCTGGTTGAAAACCATTACAGTAAAAAGAATGATCGTTTTACTCCCATGGATATGGAATGGGCAAAAGATGGGCGCGACGGAAAACTCTATCTGGTGCAAGCCCGCCCTGAAACTGTCCAATCCCGACGGGAAGGTCTAAAACTCAAAGAGTATCATCTTCAAAAACGAGGGCCTGTTCTCTTAACAGGGCATAGAGTCGGCAATAAAATAACCCACGGCAGGGTCCGCATTATTAAGGATCCGACCGAACGTTATCTGCTCGAACCTGGAGAGATTTTAGTGGCCGACAAAACGGATCCGGATTGGGAACCCATCATGAAAAAAGCAGCGGCGATAATTACCAATCGAGGCAGTCGCACTTGCCATGCCGCAATCGTAAGCCGTGAATTAGGGTTACCCGCCGTAGTTGGAGCTGCTGAGGCGACAACGATTTTACGGAACGGCCAGCAGATCACCCTCTCCTGCGCCGAAGGAGAAGTGGGAATTGTCTATGAAGGTTTCCTTGATTACAAAATGACAGAAGTCGATTTAACTCAGTTAGAACATCCTAAAACAAAAATTATGTTAAATGTGGCGGACCCTCTCCAAGCGTTTTCGCTCTCCCAACTTCCACAGGAAGGCGTCGGTTTGGCGCGGCTCGAATTTATAATTAATAACCATGTAAAAATTCATCCAATGGCTCTCGTGCACTTTAATGAACTCAAAGACCTAAAGGCAAAAAATGAAATTGTGGAACTCACAAGAGATTACGCAGAGAAACCTCAGTACTTTATCGACAAATTAGCGGAAGGTGTTTCTCTCATTGCAGCCGCATTTTACCCCAAAGATGTAATCGTGCGATTTAGCGATTTTAAAACGAATGAATATGCGCATCTTCTTGGTGGCGCGGAGTTTGAGCCGCTCGAAGAAAATCCGATGCTGGGTTTCCGCGGAGCCTCACGTTACTACCATCCTCAATATCGAGATGCCTTTGCTCTCGAGTGCCTGGCCATAAAAAAAGTGCGCGATGAAATGGGCCTTACAAACTTAAAAGTCATGATTCCTTTTTGCCGCACTCCTGAGGAAGGAATCAAGGTTCTAGGAGAAATGAAAAAGCATGGCCTCACTCGTGGGGAAAACGATCTCGAAGTCTATGTCATGTGCGAAATCCCAAGCAATGTGATACTCGCCGAAAAGTTTGCGGAGATTTTTGACGGTTTCTCAATTGGCTCAAATGATCTCACTCAGCTCGTCTTGGGTGTTGACCGCGATTCCTCAATTGTCACTCCCCTTTTTGATGAAAGAAATCCGGCCGTTCTTTCGATGATTGAGCAAGTCATTCAAGTGGCAAAAAACAAAGGGCGGAAGATCGGAATATGTGGACAGGCTCCAAGCGACTATCCAGATTTTGCCGCTTTCTTGGTAGGTAAAGGTATCGACAGCATTTCTCTCAATCCAGATGCTGTTTTTAAGACTTCATTAAGTATTGTGGAAGCAGAAAGAAAATCTAAAAATTTACTCACCCCTCAGAATAACAATAAGGGAATCTTATAAACCCGCTCATTTAACAACTTAGGCGGAAAAATCTCTCGTCCTGAAATTAACACACCAGCGGTTTGGCTGCCTCCCTCCGACAACGAAACCAAAGTGAATTGGCCCTAGGATTTCCCGTGGGACTTCCTGACTCAAAAATGGATTTTTTGTCTCGCAAATTTGCCAGGCTCTTATTATTTGATTTCTCTCCTGGCCTTTAGCTTGCTTTTAAGAAGGATCAAATTTTAAAGGGCACGGGGAACAATGCTTAAGAACATTTTAATAAAAAATAAAAATCTATGTTTGTTATTTGTCATTTTTTGGAGTTTGGCTTCCTTCGCAAATCGTCCACTTTATACTTCTAAAGATGGCCTCGAACTCGAAGTTAAATTTCACGCGCGTCTCTTAATTCCTCTAACGATTGAAGAAGTCAAAGGGATCGGAGAAAATGAAAAAGAGTCTTACCTTGAGAGACACCTTCAACCGACTTTAAAATACTTATTTGGTCCTCTCACGCACAATCAACTTGGCAGTCCTCAAAGAAACCACTCCGTTAAAGTTGACTGGAACTCAGCTGTTAAGAAGGGGAACTTAACGGAGGTCCCCTACGAGTACCGTGGTAAATGGATTCTGAATCGACTGCGAATCGATCGCAATAATCTTCAAGTTCCACTCCCATTTAATGAGGAAACTGTTTTTTCGCCTCGGTGGAAACAATGCACCGATTCCGCTCCCGATCATCAAACCCGAAGCTTTTTCTGGTATTATTGGGATCCCAATCGCTACGGCTGCGACCATATTGCGGGCGTCCAATTCCAAATGGTCAAGGTTCAGATTTTAAGCGAAACTCCGATTTTGCAGAAGAGCTTTCCAGAATATCCCAGGTTGATCGTGGATCAAAATGGTAAAAAGAAATTGCAAATGACTTTTGCCTTTGGTTATGCAGATGAGCACAATAAAAAAAATCCCCTCAAAGACTACGACATTGGCGCCAGCGAATTTCGCGCATTTCTTTCTTTTATGAGAAGTGACCTCGAAGGTTTTTCAGAGTCACCTCTTTATCTCTCCGAATATCCCGAACACTCAAATGACGAGAGTCTCGTTGGTTTTCAGTATTCAAAAATGGTCGACGAGGTTCAGGTCGTTGTTCGGGTTGTCGTCAATTTTCGCATTGATCAAATGGAGCTTTTTGCGAAAAGTTTTGCAAGCGATCATGACGGACTTTTCGCTTGGTTCGGTCACTCTCGCGTAGGCTCAGGGTTCGATGCAGATCAATTTGTGAGCATGCTGAAATACTCTCCCGAACTTTATTCAATAAGCCCTAGGTATCAAGTTATCTATTGGGGTGGATGCAACAGTTACTCCTATTACACTCTGCCTTTTTTTAAGTTAAAAGCCACGCCCTCGGATCCAAGTGGCATCAAAAATCTGGATATCGTAGCCAACGGCCTCCCTTCCTATTTTCATTTAAACTCGCAGAACGCACAAATTGCCGCTCGCGCGTTCTTAGATTTTGATCGAAAACACTCTTATCAAGAAATAATTGAACAAATTGAAAAGGAAGCCAGAAACAGTGGCATTAGCGTACTTGCGGCTGTTCTCGGCGACGAAGACAATCCAACCTTACACGAATAGGAGACACACATGTCAGCACTCATTATCTGGGTCGATAGCCAAGAAGCAAAACTTTTTAATCTTCTGCCAACGGGACTCAAAACCGAAAAAATAAGCCTGAGCACAAAATTACATCCACCTGAGGTTCACGGAAAAAATCACACACGCGAAGAACGTGATGAAGGAAGATTTTATCACCTTCTTTGTACAGCCCTTGAGAAAAATCCCGCGACCGAATGGCTGGTTGCCGGCCCTGGGCCAGGTCGAAAAAATTTCGTCGGCCATCTCCAAAAGCACCATCCAAATCTTATGGACTATGTTAAAGGAGAACAAACCATGGACTCTTTAACCGACAATCAAATCCTCGCAGAAGGCCGTAAGTTTTTTAAACATCACCACCTTTTTGAACACAATTAAATTTTATCGAAAAAGAGGCCTACTGTCTAAGTAGGTCTTTTCGGCTTACAAACTCCCTGTTGAAAGATCTCGAGACAAAATGTCTAAAACAAAAAATAAAATTGGGCCAAAAACTCTCAAAATTCTAACTTCACCTATAGAAACTGACGGCATATCTCCTGCTAGGCCTTTACTTCAAAGTCAGGTGGAACGTTCAACTGAGAAATTAAATAACTATGAGGAGCTTCATGAAATTAATTAAGAAACACATTGCTATAATTTTGTTTGCCATCTTTTCGTTTCCGACTCAGGTCATCTGGGCGCAGCATCGCGAGGTGCCAAAAAAATACATCAATGAAGAAATGACGGTGGAGGCCCCTCAGCGAAATCGTTTTTCTGGAACCGACATTCGATCGCGCGAATTTGTTGATAAGAAAAATTCAGAATGGCGCGCTTGCCATCAGGAAAACAGTTTTTATGCGCCTTTTGCAGGCGCGAGGGATCCGATCACAAAATTTATTGAGTCTGATTTGATTATTCGTGATTTAAAAACGGCAGAGGAGAATAGTCTCCTGGCGGGAGGGGTGACAAAAATGCCGTGGTCAGGAGATTACTGGCCCTACGCAAATGGCATTTTAGGCGTGCGATACTTGGATTCTGATTTTTCGCAGCGTGAGGATTGGTTGCAGAAATTTGAATATGTACGCAGTTATCCAGCGAATAAAGTCATCGAAGAACAAGGTCAATCTGGTATTTCTATTTTGAGCACCTCCGAGAAATATGATCTTCTCGTCGGAGATCAAAATTTTAATTTGACAGATTCAATGTGGCAGCAAGGAAAACAATATTATGATGAATACGGAAAGGTTGAAATTTGGATGGGAATCTGCCACGGTTGGGCTCCAGCCGCCATTTTTGAAAATCGACCGTCCAAATCCGTCGAGATTCCCTCTCAAAATGACATGTGGAAGGTTCACTTGAATCCTTCCGAAATCAAAGGCCTCGTGAGCTACAGCTGGGCGACAAACCCCTACCCGACACTCACTTTAGGTGAACGCTGTAATCAAAAAAATCCTCCTACGAACAACGAAGGGCGCATCCTCACTCCAGAATGCTTCGATCTAAATCCGGCTACCTGGCATCTTGCTGTCATAAACCGCCTTGGCATGCAAAAAAGATCTTTTGTGATGGATGCAACTTACGACTATGAAGTTTGGAATCAACCGATAGTTAAATATTCCTATTCATATTTTAATCCACAGACCGGTCAGGAAAAAAAATCCTGGTCCGACGCCATTATTACTAGATCTGCATTTACAAAGGATCGTTTTGCTTCCTACCGAGCACCATCGGCCGACCAAATCATTGGCATTAAAATGAAAGTTGCCTATGTCATCGAAACCGCGATGAATGATTTAGAAGAAGATCTTCCTGAGTACGACGCCATCAGATGGGTTGAGTACCTCTATGACCTCGAAATTGATCGGGACGGAAAAATTGTCGGGGGCGAATGGCATCTTCAATCTCATCCCGACTTTATTTGGGTTCCAAGAGTAAATTCAGCTCCATATTCGCCAATGGACAAGTCGCTTGATATCACCGCATGGGACGGAATCTCGAAACTTCCACAAGACTGGGCCGAAGCAGCTCGAGTCAGCTCTCCACAAGGTGTGATGATCAATACGATTTCTCGTTCAATTTTGAGACAAGCCTCTACGCCAAACTAAGGTCGAGACACAGGGGATGGGACAAAACAAGAGTTTGCTGAGACAGAAAGTCCCATCCGCTTTTCCCGCGACTATTTAAATAGCGATTCAATATTGTCTTCCTCCGCACGCGCTTTGCAAAGTTTCTAAGACACTCACACATGATCTACAAAAGGACGCTTTATGAAAAAGTTCTCAGCAATTCTTTTGACTCTTTGGATTTTAATATCTTTGTCAAATGTTGGCGCTTCTGCTGCTGAGACAAAAAACGCAAATATTAAAACGGTCATGAATGATCTTTTCGTTCACTTGGCGGCGCTTAAGAAATTTATAATTTCGGAAGAGACGTTTAATGATCCAAAAAATGAGTTAGAAATCACAACCCATCTTCAGGAACTTGAAAAGGCAGCCAAACAAACGGCCCATGTGCCTTTACTGAAACAGGAGAACTTTAAATTTTCACAACAGGTTCTCAAAACACAGATTTCAGAGGCCTCGCGCATTTTCAGACTCGGCAATAAACCCTATGCTCGATGGATGATAAACTCGACAATTTCAGTTTGCACATCTTGTCACAGTCAACTGCCCACAAAGTGTCGGTCCTATAAGGAAGTCGATAATTTAATGATATACACCTCTGACGGCGATCGCGCGGACTTTTGATTCGCAACT
>JBFWYS010000218.1:0-6462 GCA_050186175.1 Pseudobdellovibrionaceae bacterium | reverse complement strand
AGCTGCGGCCATTGAAGAACTTAGAAAAACACACGCTTGTGCTGTTGCGACTTCTTTCGTGACATGTGCAGATTTACTCGCGACAGGGGGGGCTGTTGGCAGTGGCGTGGGAGGAAGAAGGGCCGTCGATCTTATTGAGCGCGCCAAAGCTGGAGTTCCATCCGATGTCTGCACCGGAATGTACTATATTGAGAGTAAAAAATTCTATGCTATTTTTTCGGAGATCCTATTACCACCTGCTTTTGCAAAGGGCTGCAGCGTTCCCGCAGATTTTGCAAAGAACAACGAGGCAGCTGTGAGGCATATGGCTGAGCAGCATGCTATCGAAGGCGGGAAAGAGTTGGTAAAAACAGAAAAGGAACTTGCTGATGCGCTCGCCGCCGAAAAAGCAAAGTTAGTAGACATTGACAGAATGAGAGTCGCGGACGTCAAAATTAGCAGCGAGGAGATTGCCAAGATCGATGTTGATGGGCGCCTTTCAAATCAAAAAAATGTTGAAAAGATCTTTGATGAGATATTAAACGACAAAAGTGCGATTACGGATCCAAATCTTAGAAAAAGAGTCAAAGATATGAAGCTTCGTTTGGAACGAGGCCTAATTGCTCCCTCGGAGGCGTTAGGGGAAATTCCACAATCAGTTCGGGCCGAGATATGGCATAAAGTCGATGAGGAAAATGCAAAGGCCTGGAATGAAAAGGTAAGAAACGCAAAAATTCCTGAACTGCAAAAGGCACAGTATGAAGAAATCAAAAACACAAAAAATGTTGAAGTTCGAAGGCGAATTTTTGAACTCGAAGACGAATACGTTCGAGTGAGAAACGCGCGCAGAAAGTACGGCGATCTGCAGGTAGGAATCTTTACTAAGAAAATCCCCACCAATGCACTCAGAGAAATAATCGAAAGTCTTCCGCGGCCATCGGGTCTCAAAACTACTCACCTTGATATGCTATTGCCAAAGGGGGCCTCACGGTTTACCGGAAGTGTTGCGCGTGGTTTAACTCCACTGATGAGTAAAATTGGAAAAGCGGCTTTAGTTACTGGCCCTCTTGGGCTTGCTTTCTCAGGAGCAGCATCGGCAGCGACTGCCGATGCTGGCGCGACAGGGCAAGCCGTAATAAATGCTTTGGCTTTGGGAAGTTCTCCTACTTTGAACTGTGTTAAAAGTAACTACAGTTCGGTGGCTGACAATTGTGCTCCTAAGATTGAGAGAACTGACAATGTCGTGGCTCTTCTTCAAAGTCCTCCTGAAGCCATTGAAAAAGAACTTTCGCATTCGGAACTTTGTGAACAGATCAAGGGCATTCATGATAAACTTACAATTCGCCCCGAAGACCTCAATGCCGGCTGTGAAGGAAAGGGTATTAAGATAACAATCAAGAATCCTAAGGGCCCTTCCGTACAAGGATTTACATTCACAACCCCTCCGAGTGGTGATCTTTCAAAGGTTGATTATCGAAAAGGAAACGAGTGCGGGAATTTTCAGCTCAATGAATTTGGCGAAATAACGAAAGTGACCCAAGGGTTTACGGTTCGCGAAAAGGGAAAAACCGAAGACATCTGTATGTATCGGGATCGTGACAACTTAGCGAGAAGCACCCCTGACCTTTTAAGGGAAGTGGGAGATCCCCGTGTCATGAGCTTTCTGGCGGTCCATAGCGCATTTGTTGAGACATCAAATTCATGTTCAGGAAGTGGGAGCACAACGCCTGAAATTAGGATGTCTGAAAAGCCAGGCGCTGGTGGTACGAGCGTAAATTAGTCCGACTTTTATATGTTAAAAATAATGCACCGTCGTAACCACGAGATTATCAACTTTCTATTGTCTTCTCCACAAATCTTCGGAAGACTTTTATAAGTTTCAATTTAATAGCGCTAGAAAAAGGAGTTTCTAATGGCGAAGAAGTCAAAAAAGGGCGGCGGCGAAATGTTGATCATCGCTAGCAAGGCAAAAGCACAAATGAAAAAAAATAAGTGCAATACTGCTTTTGATGCAATGGACGGATTAAATGGCTGGGTTCACTGGTTGATCAATCAAGCATGTGAGCGTGCAAAAGCTAACGGACGTAAAACTGTTCGTGCCCACGATTTTATGGCTTAATTTGTTCTGATAATTTTTGGAATGAAAAGCCTCTCGGAAGAGAGGCTTTTTTATCAACCTCTCGTAAAAATACTTACAATTGTTATTTTTGTTCCTGGCTTACTAAGTCTTATCGTCCGCAGCTTCTTTAAAAGACCCCCAGCCGCCGCCGCCTGCCGAGTGTAAAATGATTTTGTCGCCAGCTTTTAGGTCGATGCTGCCTTCGAAATTGAGGAGTTCTTTTTTTGCCTCACCTTTGCGAGAAACAAAAATTTCGCCGATGGATCCGGCTTGGCCGCCGCGTACGCCTTGTGGTTTGTGTTTGGTTTGCTCGAGGAGCCAACTTAAATGTGCATCCTGCAAAAGTTCGTACTGTTTAAAGAGTCCTTGCCCACCTGAATGGTGACCTTTTCCGGCGGATCCTGCGCGGACTCCGATTTTGCGAATTAAAATTGGAAATCGTTTTTCAATTTCTTCGACCGATGGTTGCAATTGATCGCGCACCCAATACGAGAGGCCATCTGCGCCCGGGCCCTGAGATGTGGCTCCTGCACCTCCTGGGAGAACATCGTAAAAACGTGAACCGTCTTTAAAACATAACTCTAACTTTGCGAGAGTCGAAGCCCCCTGACCCATTTCTAAGTGCGTGACGATTTTACCCAGTCCTTGCATCACGGTCGCAGCAACCATCGCACTTCCGTCGGTCATGCCTTTAAAAGTTGGGCTTGGGTATTTTGCGTTTAACAAACATCCGAGCGGCGTTGAAAGATGCAAGAATGAAAAACTTCCGTGATTAACAGGAATTCTTCCACCGAGAAAGGCTTTAAAAGCACCGAAGCACGCACCAAAAGTTGCCGACTCGGTTAGACAAGTTTTTTTTGAAGGCGAAGTTCCGCGGAAATTTAAATTGAGGCCATTATCAGACAAAGCCATTTGCAATTGAATTGTATCGCCACGATCTGAAGACAACTCAACCTTGGTTTCTCCTGATGGCCACTCATCGAGCCGAATCTGCACGATCTCTTTGGAGTGCTTAAAATAATTCTTCAGCATCTCCTTTTGTGGAGCCGGCCCCGGAGATAGATTTTGAAATAAAACCTTAAGCTGCTCACGCGCTTGAAAAGTTCTTGTCATCGCCGCTCTTAAACGAACACCAAATCCTTGCGGACAAAAAGGATGTGACTCAATAGCCGAGAAAATCGATTCATTAATCTGATGATTTTGCACAAGCGGAGTGGGAGGAATGCGTAAGCCCTCTTCATCTAACTTCTCAAATAAACTCAAGCGAGGCCGGAAGCCCAAGCGGTGAACCAAAAGAAAAGTCATTCCAGAGGCAAGCTTCACCGGTGTGACCAACGTCATCATCGAAAGCACAGTCCCGCCAGAATAAGGATCATTCAAGAGAGCCATATCACCCTCTTGCAACTTTAAATAAGCCTGGCAAATTTGTGCGGCCTGAGGAAGTGTTCCGATATCAGGAAGTGTTTCGTATTTTACAAAAATAGTTTCGTTCTCGAGGGTAACCAAAGCACCCATTTCAAACTGCGAGAAAATTCTTGCGAGCCCGGATTGGAGCTCACTCAACTTCAGAGGCAAATTCATAAGATGGCCTCCGCCTCAGAGCTCACAGGTGCGGTGAGTGCGGTAGACTCGCAGTAATCAAAAGGTTCACTTAAAATAAATTCGTAGGCCACGGTCCTTTTTAATCGTGAGATCAACGTCGGAGCCAATGCGCCTGTGAGCAAAATCTTTTTATGCGTGCAAAAGAAATTTAAATCCTGAAGAATCAATTGAGCCGCATGCGTGAGCAAATCATCAATGAGAGTCGGATTACCGTGCCCTTTAGAAAAGTGACGATCCAATGTAGAAAGAGAACTCAAAATCTTTTCGCGGCTCGCAGGTTTAAACAAAGTCTTCAAACCCTCAACATTAAATTCCTCATTAGAAGCAAATAATAAATCAATTAAAGTCGGTCGGTGAGCGCGACCTAAACACATCGGTCCCGGCTCATATCCAACATCTTTTGTCGCAAAATCCACACACTGCCACGAACCAACAGTAATCTCTTGAGTGGGCTGAATCTGCAAAGAATTGAATTCAGGAACTTCGAGAGCCACGGGTCCCCACGGACTTTTCCACTGATCCACTCGTTTAAAAGGATCAAGCAAAACAAATTGCTCAAGCCCCAAATGCAAAACAGAAAAATCAGGAGCCGGAACTTTAGTCTTTGCCCAAGAGGCAAGTGCCGTTAAGTGCCCAAACACACTCGACGTGACCAAATTTCCGTTTGTAGAAAATCTCTCTTCGGTACTCGCCTGAAAACGAATCTCCGCTTTTATCGGAATACCCTCAAGAGACTTTTCGATTTCTGCTTTTGTCTCTTCAAAAACTCCACTTAAGCAAGCGTTCAAAGTATTTAAGCGCCAGCGCAAAATCTCGTGTTGCGAGCCCTGACAATGGTGACTCAAGAAAACAATAAAGCCCTCTTTAGTTAAGTACTCGCCAACCGCAATTTCGTGAGCAGGATTTGTTTTTGAAAATAAAAGATTCACACAAACGCGCTCGATCTTCATCATTTTCAATTTCGAAGCAATAAACTCAAGCTCCGTCATTTGCGGAACTTCGAGAATCTCACCTTTTTGATTCATGCGTTCGGTGATTCCAAAAACCGCATCGGAATTAGCTAAATGAAATTGTCTCTCAGGAACAAGCTCAAAGCCGTCGTACTTGAGAGGCTGTCGCAAGTAGGCCCATTCCTCTAGGCCCGAAGTAAAAAGCAATCCAACCGTGCCGCCCAGTTTTCTCTCGAGAACTTTTTCAGGTAAACGCGAGGTGACCACGATTTCAGCATCGATATCGGCGGGCAAAGTTTTCCAAAAATTTTGCAGGCCAATTGTTAAGTTTTCAGAGGGTAAGTACCATCTTTTGGTGAACCATTCGGTTGCGGGGCTTTTGGCCACGACTTCTGCGAAGGATTCTCCAATGTGCACTCCGATGTGCCAAGACATCTTGAAAGGGCTCCCAAAAGTTGCTAGGACTTGAACTCACTATGACAAGTGATTCGCAATCAATCAATCTTCTCTCGCATGTTTCTAAAGAAATTTTGACTTTAGTGCCCTATAAACCCGGTAAACCGATCTCAGAGACCCAGCGGGAGTATGGTTTAAAAGAAGTTTATAAACTTGCTAGCAATGAAAACCCATTGGGGCCCAGTCCCAAGGCCGTGGAGGCCATTCAAAAGGCAGTGAGTTCGCTGCACCTATATCCAGACGCGGCGGCCTACGAATTAACCCAAGCGATACATAAACACTGGAAGATGCCGACTCAAAACATCGCTTTTGGAAACGGCTCAAACGAGATCATCGACATTCTAATCCGAATTTTTTGCGAGCCCGGCTCCTCTATTCTCACCAGTGATAAAGCCTTTGTCGCGTATCAAGTTTGTGCTCAAGCCGCACGTGTCGATGTTCAGTTTTCTCCTCTTGATTCAGGCTTTAAAGTGAATCTAAAAAAAATGGGGGACATGATTGAATCTTCAAAAAATCCTCCACGTATTGTTTTTATTCCGAATCCAAATAATCCAACAGGAACTTATATTCCCGACGTGGAAGTAAAGGCCTTTCTCGAACGTTTTAAAAACCGTCACGAGATGTTGATTGTTTTTGATGAAGCCTATGTCGAATTTGTGCGAGCCAAAGATTATCGGCCGACCCAAGATTACTTTGGGCAATATGCAAATTTATTAGTCATCCGAACGATGAGTAAAGTATACGGACTCGCGGGTTTACGCATCGGCGTGTTACTTGCGCCACAAAGCGTAATCGAACTGTATAACCGCGTGAGAAATCCTTTTAACATCAATGAATTGGCGCAAGTCGCGGCACGTGCGGCTTTAAGCGATTCAGAATTTATAAAAAAATCTCAAAGAACCACGTGGGAAGGGCTTGATTTCTTCTACAAAAAGCTTTCAGAATTGAACCTTCCATTTTTGGAATCGCAAGGTAATTTCGTCCTTTTTGATACGAAAAGAGATTCGAGCCTCGTAAATGTGGCTTTACTCAAAAAAGGTGTGATTATGCGACCCGTAGGTAATTACGGAATGCGTACTCACATGAGGCTCAGTGTTGGCCTCGCACACGAAAATGAAATTGCGATGAGAGCGCTGAGGGAAGTGCTCTCCGAAATTCCAGAGGAAAAATAGGGCGGGGGCCTGGATAAAATGCAAACAGAAGTAAACTTGGATAAAAAAAATCTTGATCAAAAAGTGCGTGCGGCCGAAGGTGGAGATATGGGTATTGTGGTAACAGTCGATGGACCAGCAGCATCGGGAAAGTCTTCGCTTAGCCGTGAACTCGCGCGCCGAATGGGGTGGAGCTGGGTTTCTA
>JBFWYS010000217.1:0-6463 GCA_050186175.1 Pseudobdellovibrionaceae bacterium | reverse complement strand
TTCCAAATCGAAACGCATCTGATGTCCAAAAACACTGAGAGTTCCTGTGCCTGTCCTGTCACTTTTCTTAGTCCCGTGTTCAAGCACATGAGTCATCAAATCATGGTACTTTTGCATATGAACCCCCTATCCCTAGTGGTGCAATTTATTTAAATGTACCGTGGGTTGGGTGAAATGGGTCAATGGAGATCTCATTTTTATGGTCTAGTTTTGCGCTGCACATTTGAGCATTGCGCGAGACGGCAAGTCCTTGGAACTTGGTGCATGCAAAGGTCCTTTCTTTTATAAACGGAGCCGCAGCAAATCAGAGGGGGTTCTTCAAGTGGAAATTCGTGACCCGGTTCATGGTTCTTTAGAACTTTCGGAACAAGAAGTCGCCGTAATTGATTCGGCCGAGTACCAAAGATTGCGAGCCATCAAGCAACTTGGCTTTTCGGAGTTCAGTTTTCCCGGAGCGACTCACAATCGCTATTTACATTCCATCGGTGTTTGCCACTTGGCTGGCGCCGCATTTGATCAGCTTTTTAAAACTTACGAGTTTTCCTCAAACAAAGTTCGTTCTCGTTTGCGCCAAGCTTTTCGTTTAGGCGCTTTGCTTCATGACATCGGCCACGGACCCTTAAGTCACACCACTGAAGAAGTGATGCCTCAACTGAGTAAATTAAAAGTTGATGTTTATAAAAAGAAAAGGGGAGAACCCAAAGATCGTAAAGCGAATCACGAAGATTACACGATCAAATATCTCACCGACTCGCCACTCTCAGAAATTTTAAAAAAACAATTTCCAGATCTAACTCCGCTTCATGTTGCATGTTTGATCGATAAAGCTCTTCCTTGTCCTGATGATTTTTTTATGGACAAGGATCTCAACTTCCGCCCGATTCTCTCGCAGCTTGTAAGTTCTGAGCTCGATGTCGATAGAATGGATTACCTCGAGCGAGATTCTTATTTCTGCGGAACCAATTACGGAAAAGTGGATTTAAGTTGGTTGCTGGCGAATCTTACGATGTATGACAACCAAGGCGAGATTCATTTGGGTCTCAACCGAAGAGCTCTTTATACCTTCGATGACTTTTTGATTTCTCGTCACCACATGCATTTGATGGTTTACTTCCATCACAAGAGCATTATTTACGAAGAAATGTTAGTGCGATATCTGACTTCAAAGGATTGTTCGTTCTTTTTGCCTTCGGATATTAATGATTACACTCGGTACAACGACTACGCTCTCTACGAACACCTAGCAAAAGTTGAGAATAAGTGGGCGAAGCGAATTGCGCAGAGAAAACCATTCCGAGTTTTGATTGAGCTTCATCATACTTCGGAGAGTCCTCGTCCTGGACATATTCAAAAAGCGCTTGAGAGCGAGGGTCTTGATGTGATTGTAGCAAGCTCATCTGCGCGCCTCTCGAAGTACCACGTGACTTCGCCCGATGATCAGCAGTTTCCGATTTATGTGGTTGATCAATACGACAAGCGTGACAAACCAAATATTATTGAAAAGAGCACTCAGATTTTTCAGAAGTACGAAGGTGCGCGTATTATCGATCGCGTGTATGTCGCTCCTGAGCAATATGCGAAGGCGCAAAAGGTTTTAACTTCTAAGAATCTGTAGGATTAAAAGTTGACATACTTGGTCGGGTTGACGGTAGCCCATCCGCCACGTGGGGTCTGTTCGTAAACTTCGAAATGCAAGTGCGTTCCGGTTGATTTACCGGTTGATCCCGCCCTTCCAACAAGCTCGCCCGAGGCAACTTTATCTCCAACTTTAAGACTTGGAGCGAAACCTGATAAATGGGCATAACGTGTTTTTAAACCCATTCCATGCCATTTGCCGCCGATATATTCTCCGTGTTCAATTTCGATAATATTTCCAAATCCACCGCTTCTCGAAGTTGGAGTGATATTTAAAACTCTTCCTGTAGCGGCACTACGAATGGCGCCCCCATGTTTCATAACGACGTCAATCCCGTCGTGATGACCTGCTTCGACACCGGGAGAGGCATGACGATGGCCATATTTGCTGGAGATTCTAACATAGCCGCATTCTTGATTGTCGTAAGGTTTATTTAATTTCTTAACAACACGACCAGCTTCATCTAAAGCTGCAACTGCCTCATGCGGGGTAGCGGGTGGAGGCGTAGCAGGACCTGTGGTAACGGTTCGGCCTGTTGATCGTTGTGTACTTCGTCCTCGAGCGGGTCGTTTAGCTCGGGTGGAAGGGGCAGCTGGTTCAGTAGGAGTCGCAGATGCAGAAGCTGACGCCGATGCCCAAGCAGTAGGCGTAGGTGCTAAACCGGGAATGCTAGAAGTCGTTCTTCGCATTTCGCGACCCGAAGAATTCGAACCCTCTCGCACTGTTAAAGTTTCAAGAGAGTTAATCGAGAAGAAAAGATTATTTTTATTGATAAGTTCCGGACTGACACTGTCCTTATATTCATCGGGCACGGAAATAACTTTTACTCCACGAGTCCAACCGTTCACAGATTTCTGTTTGCCGCCTCCGGGAGTCACATAAAAATAATTTGAACCAGGTTCATTTCTGCGAACGGCTTCTTTTTGTTTTTTAACGTCGTCAACATCGACTTCGATCACAGTTCCTTTAGGAAGGGACGCTACAAGTTGTAAAACTGGATCGCGTGATTGCTCGAGTCGTCGAATATTTTCTTGTCCATTTAAGACATAGCGAACTGTTTCTGCGAAACTCAAGTTCGCAAGCGAAAGTAAAATAAAAATATGGCCCATAAGGTGTTTTATAAAGCTCATCTAAGAATGTTTTAGAGCAAAACAGAGGCCCTAAATGAAACACCAATAAGCAATATATTGTCAGACGGTGTCTTATGTTGAGAATGTCTCATCATGATACGACGAAACCACAAGTGTGGAGACGCAAAACGGCGCCAGGTTAAACCCTTTTGCCTTATTGTGAGTCGATTAAAGTTTTGAATCGTACCTTTGAACGCAGATTTGTAACTCGGCAGCCGAGTCGATCGTTTACATAAGTCGCGGTAGCTTTATGAGTGCGTGCTTCGACAGTGACCGATTTCTTATTTGGATCGATCTTCGCTTCGCCCACACCGATGAGACTACGAATCCAGAAATTGCTTCGGAACTGTTGATATTGTTCGTGGTTTTGGAGGCAGAAGTTTTGGTCTTGTTTTACAACAAATATGCATGAACAAAGATCTTTAGCCGGGGCTAAAACGAATCCGTCGTCGAGGCCAATATTGTTTTTCCCTATAGCCTTCAGGGTCTTCCAAAAGCCCGTGACCGTGCCAAATTCAAAAGCACCGTGACCCATGGCCGATGTTGAAGAGTGGTGTGCGATGAGTGGTGCTGGATTTGGAGAATTCACGCTCTGAACTAAGAGTCTCAACATTTTCACACGATCGAGTTTTGTTTCCTCTTGGATACCATCATTACCTAAACGAACAACAATCATGTTCAATGATGGGATAACCGCCAAAGTTTGCCCTTTGTAACCCATTGCTAAAAAGGCATCTTCAGGTGTGCCTGGGTAAGGGAGGTATTCATTCATTGGCAATTTTTTATTTAACCACCAGTAAGCGCCATAGGCCTCTTGATTCAAGCGCATTTCATTTGCTTGCACTAACTGCGTATTCATCAATGCCTGTGCTGGCTTTAGAGAGTAATCAACCCAGTCTTCCGGAAAGATCCGTTCGCCATTCCAAACTCCATTGTTGAGATAGAGATATCCAAGTTTTGCGATATCTGTTGCCGAACTCCAACCAAAGGAACCAGCCACAAATGTACCGGCTGCATCCTGTTCGAGCCGTGTTGAGGACATTCCCAACTTATTAAAAAGACCCGTCCACGGAAAGGTGTCGTATTCCTTTTGATTCGCAATTCCTTTTTTTAAAATGCCCATCGCTAAATTGCATTCACCACTTGAATAGTTAAACTTTGTCCCAGGTTCATGGAGCAAAGACTTTTGCGCCGTAAAGAGCGCCATGTCTTTGTATCCTTTGTACGAGTAATTTATAAAAATACTATCGCTAAAGATGATATTCTTGGGATGCTCCTCATAATAACCCAGACCCGAACTCATATGCATGAGATGATCGAGAGTCATATTGTAGCCTCGAGGATCTTTGGCAACCTCTGGATAATAACTCGCTACTTTTGTATATCGGTGTAGGTATCCCTTTTTTTCTGCAGCTCCTAGGACTGCATTTGCGATTCCCTTGCTGAAGGACCAAAGCATATGCGGCTGTCCTTCTTTATAACCATTGTTGTAATAGTCATAAACGAGGTACCCATCTTTGATGACAACGACACTGTCAGTTTTGAATTTGTATTCTTTGCTCTCTACATATTTAGTAAATTCTTTAAACTTTTCAGGATCCATTCCCACATCTTTTAGATCTGCTCTTTTCCAACCTTTTGTTGGGAAGTAAGGAACCGATGCGATTTCTCGGGAAATTGAATCACTTGAATTCGATTTATGAACGCAGCTTGGGGTCATGAAGAATAGAATTGTAAGTAAAGCGGTTATTCTCTTTCCGTATGTGTGAAACGAAGAAAGCATAAATCCTCCAAAATAAGCTGTGGGACTTATCGGAAATGAGACGGGGCTTCTGAAGACTGGGTCTTTTGCGAAGCCTGACCATCCTGAGAGTCGGGACTTCCGTCCCGAGGATCGGTCTTATGACAAGATGTCTTTCGTCGAGTCTTAACCGAACGGCATTGGCCATCCGGGCGAGCAGGATCTAAAGCAGAGTTTTATTTCTTAGACTTATTATGAGTAGTGCCCACCAACTTGGGTCTGTCTTTAATCCCTAGTAAATCAATGAACTTAAGAAAAGTCTTAACACTCAGGTCAAAAGAATTAGCTATGTATTTGTCGGTTTCCGCTTCAATTTCAGAGGCGACAAATTTTCCGTTGGATTCTTCGAGATCTTTTGCGTTCGCTGGAACCTTCAGCCAGCGATGAATCATCGGTTTGTCGACTTCAAGATGAAATTGCATTCCATAGGCCTTTTTTCCGTAGCGAAACGCCTGTCCGGTACAGATTTCAGAAAAGGCTAAATGCTCTGCCGTTTTTGGAATATCAAAAGTGTCCCCATGAAGCTGAAATATTTTTTCTTTCTTTTGAAAGTGATTAAAAAGAGGATCTTCGAGACCTGCTTTTGTCATATGAATGTCATACCAGCCGATTTCCTTCTCGTTACTCTTTCTTACATCAGCGCCAAGCACATGAGCCAGCATTTGCGAACCGAGGCAGATTCCAAGAATCGGAATGTCTTTTTTCAAAGCTTGTTCGATCATTTTACATTCGGTTGTAATGTGAGCATGGCTATCGGCTTCGTAAACCCCCATAGGTCCACCCAAAATAATGAGGCCGCTATATTTGTTGATATCTGCATGCGAATCAGGCTTGCGTCCGAAATTGACGTATCGAACCTGTAATCCCTGACTTTTTAAAAGTGGATTGAGTGTTCCGAGAATCTCGTGTGCGACATGCTGAAAAACTAAAATTTTTCTCATTTTCCTTTAGCTAGGATAATGAGATTCGACGAATTTTTTAAGTCTAGAGCGAAGAATTCTAAAACTTAGCGCTTGAACTAACTGAAATCCCGCCAAAGGTCTGTCGAATTGAAAAGCGCGATTGGGAGTAACATAAGGCTTTGTGGGTCGCCTGTCCACTCGGATTCGAACTGCAATCAGGTTCCGTGAGTCAAAAAGGATTTTATCAGACGGAACTCAGATCGTGCGAATAATTTGCCCTGTGATCGAAGAGCCACTTGGACCCGCTAAAAATAAAATCGCGTTGCTGACTTTATCAGGCTCTGTGATCCTTGCAGAAGGATTTTTAGCTTTCACTTTCTCGAGGGCCTCTTTCATAGTTTTGCAATCAGGATAATGACCCATTAAATATTCTTCGGTCATTCCAAGAGAAACTACGTTTACGGTTAAGGTATATTCAAGCATTTCTTGAGCGAGGGCTCTTGCAAAATAGGTAAACCCACCGCGAATGGCTGCGTTCAAAGCATCCACGGGAGCGCCTTCCAAGAAGGACTCGTGCGCTAAATAAATCATACGTCCACGTTTTCTACTTTTAAGAAAATTGACGGCCGCTGGGGTGATATAAAGCGAAGGTTTCAAGTTCTGATCAACAAATTGAGAAATTTCGTCGGCCGCTTGGTCAATTCTGAACGGCGTAGGTGTATGGGACATCAGTCCATCAATCACGATATCAACACATCCAAAAGTTTCTGCAGCTTTACAAATGGCTTCGCGAGCCTGGTCGGCTTTTGTAACGTCAAATTGCAAAGCCACGGCTCTTCCAAATTTTTCGTTGACCTCGCGCGAATCCATAATTTGATTCGCAAATCGTTGGGCAATTTTGGTGTCTTTATCAACAAACGCGACATCAGCTCCCATTTGTGTCAAACTCATCGCTAAATTTTGAAAAACAGAACTTAGAGGGCCGACGAGGACA